>JAPOXY010000046.1:6083-9902 GCA_026706845.1 Gemmatimonadota bacterium | reverse complement strand
ATCGGGGGATGAAGATGACGGGTTACGCGCTGTTCGATAAGGATGCGAGGCCGACGGATGGTCCGGTTGAGGGTGTGTCTTTGCCGAGTTTGGTGATGGTCCGAGAAGTGGGTGACGGCTTATTGCTTTCGGTTGCTGATCCGGATTTTGGGTGGAGCTGGGAGATTCAGACGCCGCACCGGCAGGATGGGTCGCTAATTGTCAATCAAGCGAGTGAGCCTCGGAAGGTAGAGGTGACATTGCGTGGAAAATGGCGTCTGGACCAGTCCTATGATCTGGCAGAGATTGTAGATGAGGGGGAAGATCAGACGGTGGTGGCGTTTATGTGTCAGGATGGCAAGAGCGTAGAGGTGAAACTGGTATCGGGAACAGGTGTGAGTGTTGCGAATCTGGATTTTGATGGGGATGGTGCGGTCGGGTTTACGGATTTTTTGCTCTTTACAGGCAAATTTGGTCTGTCGGAGGGCGATGCGGGTTTTGACGCAAAATACGATCTGGATGGCAATGGTGTGGTGGGGTTCAGCGATTTTCTGATTTTTGCACAGGGATTTGGCAAACCGGTGGGTGGAAAACCCGTGGCGCTTAGAAATGGGGAACAAGGTTGGGGTCGTGACAGTTTGCCGCTTTAACAAAAAAGCCGCCACATTGTGTGGCGGCTTTTTTAGTTGTTACTTAGAATGAGACTTGTCCCAGATGGGTTTTACTTTTTCGATGACTTCGGCATCGGTCGGACTGGATGCGACGATGTTCGTAAATTCTTCAGCTTCAACTCCGAGTTCCTCCAGGAACTTTCTGTCAGCTGGTCACGGATAGACGTAGTCGCCGATGCAGCCTCGCAATTTTGCGCGGGCTTTATCTGTAATGCGCGGAAGCCAGGGCATGTCGCCCATGTAGAGCTGGCGGCTGCGCGGTCTAAAATCGACGGCGGAACTGAGTTTGTCCATTTCATATCCCTCCTTGTATTGTGATGCTTAGAACATAGTGACTTTGGCGATGGATAGCAAGTCAGAAAATAAGGGTGTATGCGCTCAGGGTTGTGTCGCCGTATTTTTTTTGTCGAGAGAGGGTGATGTTGGGAAGGGATTTGGGTAGCGTTGTACGAGAGGCGTGTTGGACGAGAATGCGGGCATTGGGCGCGAGTATCGGCGTTGTTGCGAGGTGGGTGAGTATGGCACGGGACATGGGTTGTCCGTCTAATTGTTGGTGGTAGGGGGGATCAAGGTATATGATGTCGAATATGGAACGCGATCGTGCGAGTTGAGGCAAGAGTTTTTGCGCGGGACGCGCGTAAAGATAGATGCGGTCGTTGAGATGCCAGTTTTCTATTAGCTGTGCGATGAAGCGGTTGCAGCGGCGGTCGGGTTCATTGATGACGACATGCGCGCCGCGGCTACAGGCTTCGAGGCCGATTTGTCCAGAGCAGGAGAAGAGGTCGAGGAAATAACTGCCGTGGAGAGTTTCGCCGAGAGAAGAAAATACGGCTTTTTTTACAAAGTCGGATGTGACGCGGGCATTGCCGTACTTTTTGTTGTTAAAGGGGATGCGGCGGCCCTTAAATTCCCCAGCGATGATGCGCATAAGAGCGTGTTTTAATTCCCATACCGGAAGCGCACTTCGCGTTCGACGCTCTTGCCACTGACCAGATCGGTTACGATGATTTCGAGTGCGTTGACCCCGGGTCTGACTTTGTTGAGTACGATTTCGACGTATTCGCGCTCGTCGGCGTCCCGTCCCGTGAGTTCGTTGGTGATGGCCACCTGGGGTTTGCTGGCTCTAAAGATGGTGCGCAACCCCGTGGCCACTGCGCCAAATACGCCAACAGCGGGCATGGCACTGGAGCGAATGCGGTATTCGGTTTTGTAGCGGGTTTGTCCAAAGGTGTCTTTGGTCAGATTGTAGATTTCAAAGTAGGCATAGACATTTTGCTTTATAGCATAACTGCGCGTGGGTATGGGAATGATCCACACGTCTTCTTTTAGGAATTTTGTCGCGCCTGCTTCCGCAATGTTCGAAGCCAGTTGAATTTCACTGACTTGAAGCTCTGGGATCTGGTAGTCTCTGACCTGGAGTTCTTGCCGGTAGAGTCCGGTGCGTCCAGAGATGAGGTCTTTCATTTGTACCTGGAGTTCGTATTTGCCGGGCGGTACCTGTGTCTTGATGATTTCAGGCACAAAAGCACCCTGTTCGGTTGTGCTGGGCACTTGTGCGCCGCGATAGGCGAACTCATCGGTTGTGCGATAGATGGATGTGTGACCTTCATTTGCCAGCGCAACGGCCAATTGTACGTGTATGAAACTCGAATCGGCTTCTTGCTCAATTTCGACCTGCTCGGGCGGAATGCCGTAATAAATCTCGAGATTGGTTTGCCCGTCGGGTCCGCGGAAGTGCGCCAGGTCGTAGTAGAAATTGAGTATATCGCCGGGAAGTCCAGGGCGATAAAAGTCGGGTGAAGTCGATACGGCTTGCTGATAGATGACTTCGGGCATGTGTTCGGTCATGCGGGCGATATAAGCAATGGCTTCGGGATCTTCGGTTGTGGCTTCGGGCAGTGGGGCAAAATCATAGCGTCCATTACCCCATTCATCGGTGAACGTAATCTCTATGCCCCCATTGAGTTGAATATAGGTCCAGGTTTCCCAGGGCACGGTATCGATTTCACTGCCAATGGTAACGGGTGAAAAGCGGCCAAATTGCAAGCGGGTATTGAGTTGCCCGGTTTGCTCATCGAGGACGCTTTCGATGGTGCCATCGCGCTCAAATGGATTGCGCTCAAAACCGAGTCTGAAGTCCTCACCCTCGCCGCCTTCTGCCTCGGGGAGTTCGGTCATACTTTCATCGGCAGCTTCTTCAGCATCTTCGCCCGTAAAACTTTCGTCGGCGACGATGTCGGTAGGGGAGTCTGGATCAAAGAGGGAGCCTGTTTCGCGGCTGGTGCGAATGGGAAAGACGGGACCTGTGAAGGTGAAGAAGGCCGCTTCAGGACCGTAGATGTCAACGGCCATCTGCGTACGCACGCGCTCCACTTCGGCGGTCTGGACAAAGTTGCGGTCATTGGAGCGCGAGCGGTAGTCGGGTTCGCCATATCGGATATAAACAGCACCTCGCTCATCCCAGGGATAGACATTGGACGAAAAATAGGTGCGCGCATACCATGTGCGGCGGTAGTGTTCGATGACGCGCTCGTTGAGTTTGGTGAGAATGTCGGGGTCGCGCCGTGCCCAGAATTGCTCGCGGTATGCCTGTTGTTCGGGTCCCGGTGTGGCGGCGTGGTATTCCTGGAGTTCTATATCTGAGGCAACATAGGCAATATCGGTGTAGTGTGCGCGTTCGCTGCCTTCGATGTTGGCGAGATAACGCTCGAAGAGTTCGAGAGCTTTTTGCGCCTCGTCGTTGTAAAAATGACCCTGTGCAACAATGGGCAAGAGTGGAACGACGTCGGGATTTGCCGAGAGATAGGGGGCAATATGTTCGAGAATTTTGTCAAATGCTTTGGCCTGTACACAGGCTAAACCGTAGTAATAAAGACCTTCGGGATTATCGGGTTCGAGTTCGACGTATTTCTGATAATACTGCATAGCCCTATTGTGGTCTTCTTGAAATCGCTCATAGACTTCGCCGAGCAAGCGATAGGCCGGACCGTAGTTGGGGTCGAGTTTGGTCGCGCGCTTGGCTTCGCTAATAGCTCTGCGGAAATTGTAATAAGATTGCATTCCCCGCGTGGGTGTTTCTGCATACGTAAGACCAAGCCCGACATAGGCTTCGACGAGGCTTTTGTCGAATTTTTTGGCTTTTTTGAAGGCGCCTTCAGCTTCTTTGGAT
>JAPOXY010000046.1:0-6073 GCA_026706845.1 Gemmatimonadota bacterium | reverse complement strand
TTCTTTCCGTTTGAGATAGATATAACCCAGTTGGGAATACACATGGGCGTCTTCTGGGAAAAGTTCTAAAATGCGTTGGAGGGTCGCCATGGCCTCGTTGATTTCACCCGCTTGAATCTGACGCTGGCCCAGGGCAAACATCGTATTTCGGTAGGTTGTGTCTTGTGGAGGTGTTTCATCTTCTTCGGCAAGAAGAGGCAGCGCAATGCAAGAGGCACAACAGATAACCATCCAGAACCGCAATCCAATTTTCATGGTATTCTCCCGATGGAAAAGTCGGAGGACCAGATGTGTTCTAAACATTTGTTAAAATATTGTAAGGCAATGTCTTTGTCAATAGATTCCAATCAGTTAAACCTTACCTTATTAAGAGAGACTATGTTGATAACGCCTGACCGATGGGGTTGTTCCGATTTTTGCGATTCTGTACTTGACGAAAAAAAACCAAGAGTCTTATGTTGAGGTAAAGGGCGAAGAGTGGATCTAAACCATTTGGGGAGACGATTGTATGCGGTATCGATTTTGTTGGATTGTCGCGTTCTGGGGGCTGATTTTTGAAGGTGTTTCCGCAGATGCAATAGGAATTCCATTGGACTTGTCTGCGATACTGGGTTCTGTAACGGTTGAGCAGGAGCAGAGGCAACGCTATAATATACAGCCTCGCATACGCATTGGGGACTTGTCTGCGGCTTTTGATCTGGAGATTTTTTTGGATCATGAAGGGCGTATTCGGGACAGTGGCTGGGACTTTTCGAGCAGGCGAAGAGGTGTGGAGAGTCTGTTGCGCAAGATTCACTATGTGCGCTATGGGGATATCGATGATCGCAATCGGCGGTTGTCTCTGTACGTCGGTGCTTTGGAATGGGTGACATTGGGCACGGGACTGGTGATGCGCAACTATCGCAATACGCACGGTTCGCCGGGAATAAAACGCGCGGGTTTGGATATGAGAATTCGCCATATTTTTCGGCGTTTGACAGTGCGCGCTCTGATCGGCAATTTGCTGGATTTAGAAGGCGGTGGACCGGTTTTTGGAGGGCGCGTCGAATTTCAACCGGTTCCGCTATTGGATATGGGCGTCACGGCGGTTGTGGATGCGGATCAACTCAGCGGTCTGCCCGATTCGATTCGCGCAGACCTGCCGCGCGATACATTTGCGGCCGCGAGTGTCGATGTGGGCTATCCGTTTATCGATAGGCGGCATCTAAGGGCGAGGTTGTATGCGGGTGCTGGGCGAATTCTGGATGAGGATAGTGGCACGGGGCTCGCTTTGCCCGGTGTGATGGTCGATGTGGGACCGGCGCGATTACAGGCGGAGTATCGCTGGGTGAACGGTCGGTTTCAGGCCGGGCATTTTGACGCGCTCTACGATGTCAATCGAGCGATTGTCGATCCGCGTACGGGGGCTATTACCACGCGCGAAGCCACGTTGCAGTCTGCGTCGATGCAAGGAGTGTTTGGCAGTGCTCTTGTGAGATTTTACGGCATTTTTGTGGCGAGTGGGTCCTATCAACACTTGCGCGGAGATGTTGGCAATGCACAAATTGTGGAAGGTCGCGCGGGTATGATACCAGAATTTTTGAAACAGATGCCCAAAATAAAAAAAGTGACGCGGGCAGAGGGGTATTTTGAGAAACGCTTTCGGAACGTCAGCCTGAGAAGCTTGTTCGATGGTACGCCCAATACGCGGTTTGGATATGTGGTCGCGCTGGAACCCGTAAAGAATACGGTGGTGATAATGGAGGCCGAATTTACTTATCTTCCAGATGGCACTGGCGGATTTAGGCGCGAACGGATTTTGAATATTCAGACAAAGATACAGCTTTAAGTTGTTTAGAATCCCTCAAACTGGCTCAGGTCCGCGATGCCGTCGGGCAGGGCGGCGATGTGCTGGGCGAGGGCGAGGCGCGATTGCTTGAGGTCGGGATCATCGACCATGATGAGCACGTCTTCGAAGAAGCGGTTGATGGGGTCGCGCAATTCGGTCATGATCTGGATCAGGGTAGTGAGTTTGTCGTCGGCTGTGTCCATTGTTTTACGCGCGGCGAGATAGGCTTTGTGCAGTGCTCTGGAGGCTTCTTCAGGGTCGTGATCGGGATTGAGGTCGTAGTGTTCAGAGAGGTCGCGCACAATGCGTTTGCACCGCGCATGGGCATGGAGAATGTCGAGCCATTGATCGGAATGGATTTGCGCGGTAAATGCCCGGGCGATCCGCTGGATTTGATAGGGGTCGTCCAGACGCGCCGCAATCGCAGCGGAAATCGCGTCGTGGCGCAGGCCCTTGTCTCGAAGGACGACTTCGAGGCGGCGAATGATGTAGTCAAAGGCTTCGTCGAGGGCTTCTCTTTTGACCACGACGGGCAGGTGAACGGCGGCTGTGTTGAGGCCCTGGCGCAGTGAAAAATGCATTTCGTGACCGAGGAGATTTGAAAGCAAGCCCAGGGTATCGCGCCTGAGACCATAGGGATCGGCATTTGAGCGGGGTTTGATGCCCACGCCAAAAAGACCGGCGAGGCTGTCGAGACGGTCGGCTATTGAGACGGCGAGACCGGGTTGTGTTTGGGGCAGGGCGTCGCCCGGGAAGCGCGGGTGGTAATGGTCTTCAATGGCGTGGGCAACGGCTTCTGTTTCGCCGGAAGACAGGGCGTAGTAGCGGCCCATGATGCCTTGCAGGGAGGTCATTTCGACGACCATGCTGGTCGCCAGGTCGGCTTTGCACAATACGGCTGCGCGCAGAGCCGCTTTTTTATTTTTTCCGCGAAGTTCAAGCGCATCGGATAAGTCGTTGACGAGTTTTTCAACGCGGCGGGTTTTGTCGCGCATAGAGCCGAGTTTTTCCTGGAAGGTGAGGGTGTCCAGGCGGGACAGAAAGTCGCCGAGTTTTTTGTTTGTGTCGTCTTCGTAAAAGAATCTGGCGTCGGCATATCGGGCACGGATGACGTTTTCATTGCCTTTGACGACGAGGTCGGGGTCGTCGGGTATTCCGTTGCACACGGTGATGAAGTTGGGTTTGAGGTCGCCTTTTTCATTGAGCACTGGAAAATATCGCTGGTGTTTTTTCATGACGGCGATGAGCATTTCGCGGGGCAGGGAAAGGCGCGCGCTTTCAAAGGTGCCGCAAAGCGCGTGTGGGGCTTCGACGAGGTCGGTGACTTCGTCGAGCAGGTCGGGGTCGTTGGGCACGCTGCCGTCTATTTCCCGGGCGCGTGCTTCGACTTGCTGTTTAATGGTTTCCCGTCGTTTGTCGCGGTTGACTGCGATGCCGTGTTTTTGCATTTGCGCGCGATAGTCAGAGGCAGAAGCGATTTCGATTTTTGGCGAGGCATTGGGGCGCAGCCCGCGGCTCGTGCGGCCTGCTGTTGTGCGCGCATAAGTGAATGGGACGATTTGATCGCCAAAGAGGGCGACAATCCAGCGGAGGGGACGCGGATATGCGATTCCTTCGGAATCCCAGCGCATGGTTTTGCCAAAGCTGAGTTTGGCGATGAGTTCAGGTAGCAGTTCAGAGAGGATTTCCTGGGTTTTGCGCCCGTAAATGGTGATGCCCGCCCAGACGTAGTCGTCGCGCTGTTCCACGTCTGATGGATCAATGCCCTGTCCGCGGGCAAATCCCTGAAGTGCTCGGGTGGGGGTGCCGTCATTGTCATAGGCGATGCGGATGGCCGGTCCGCGCGCTTGTCTGATTTCATCGGGCTGCCGTCCCTGTAGATTTTTGACGATGGCATATTGCCTGCGCGGCGTGCCGCTGACTTCGATGCTGTCGTACGAGAGGTTTGCTTCACCGAGGTGTTCGGGCAGCAATTTTTCGAGTTGTGCTATGGCACTGACCACATCGGCAGGTGGCAGTTCTTCAGAGCCGATTTCGAGCAGGAGATCGGCGGCGTCTAATTCGGGCAGGTCTTCGGGTTTGGGTACCGGTGGAGGCTTGTCCCTTGATGGTTCTACAAGGGGATGTCCCTGGTCTGCGCGCTGTTCGACATAGGCTTCGGCTATTTGGCGCGAGAGGTCGCGCATTTGGGCGAAGAAACGGGCGCGTTCGGTTACGCCAATTGCGCCGCGCGTGTCGAGTAGATTAAAGGTGTGCGAGCAGCGGATGACGTAGTCGTGTGCGGGAATGACGAGGTCGCGGTCGAGGGCTGCCTGGGCTTCGGCTACAAAGATGTCGTACATGGATTTGAGGCGGTTGACATCGGCCCAGTAGAATTCGTAGTTGCAGTATTCTATTTCTTGTTTTTTGAGGATGTCGCCATACGTCACGGTGTCGTTCCACTGTAGTTGCCAGACTTCATCGACGCTTTGAAGGGACATGGCAATGCGTTCGAGGCCGTAGGTGATTTCGACGGCAACGGGGTCGAGTTGCCTGCCACCCGCTTGCTGGAAATAGGTAAATTGCGTGATTTCCATGCCGTCTAACCACACTTCCCATCCCAGGCCCCAGGCACCCAGAGCGGGGGATTCCCAATTGTCTTCCACAAAGCGGATGTCGTGTGCTTTGCAGTCGAGGCCCAGTGCTTCGAGGCTTTTGAGATATAGTTCCTGCGGGTTGCCGGGATCGGGTTTGAGGATGACCTGATACTGGGTGTGCATTTGCATGCGGTTGGGGTTTTCGCCAAAGCGCCCGTCGTCGGGGCGGTAGGAGGGTTCGACATAGGCTACGTTCCACGGTTCGGGTCCGAGGACGCGCAATACAGTGGCGGCGTTCATGGTGCCTGCGCCCACTTTTTCGCTGTAGGGTTGCCATATTATACAGCCGTTGTCGGCCCAGAAGCGCTCAAGGCGCATGATCAGGTCTTGAAAATTCAGGTGGTTGCTCACGGTTGGTTCCTCAATTGGTGGATCGCGATCAGCGGTCAAAGGTCAAATGATACTCTGATTTTGGGTTTGTGTCAACTTGTGGCCGATTTTCACGCGTTTTTTCCTCTTGCAAAAGCCGTTTTTCTCGCCTATATTTTGGGGTAGATGACGACTGAAAAAATAAATAGGTTGAATATAAACGCTCCCTCATAAGGGGGCGTTTTTTTTATACGCGGGGGTAAAGATATGGATAGTCTGTTTCACGTGCTTGAGGCGCAGCAATTTAGCCGAGATGTTATGAATGAGATTTTTGACGTGACGCGCGAGATGGAGAATGTGGTTAGCCGTTATGGTTCGAATATTTTGAATCGGCGGATTATGGCGACGTTGTTTTATGAACCGAGTACGCGCACGCGGTTGTCTTTTGAAGCGGCGATGTATCGCCTGGGCGGCGAGGTGATTACGACGGAGAGCGCGCGGGAGTTTTCTTCGGCGGCAAAGGGAGAGACGCTGGAGGATACGATTCGTATTGTAGAGGGGTATTCCGATGTGATTGTGTTGCGGCACTACGAGGGTGGCTCTGCGCGGCGGGCAGCAGACGCGGCGTCGGTTCCCATTATCAATGCGGGCGACGGGCCAGGGCAGCATCCCACGCAGGCGCTTTTGGATGTGTACACGATTCAGAAGGAGATCGGCAGGTTAGATGGTATTCACGTGGCATTGGTCGGCGATCTGGCAAATGGTCGCACGGCGCGGTCGCTGGCTTATTTGTTGACGAAGTACGAAGGTGTGAAGTTGTATTTTGTCGCGCCAACTGTCGTGCGTATGAGAGATGATATCAAGGCGTATCTGACAGAACACGGGGTGGTGTTTGAGGAAGAAGAAGATCTTATGAGCGTGATGTCGAAGGTGGATGTGGTGTATCAGACGCGGATTCAGCGCGAGCGGTTTGGCGACCGGATACAAGATTACGAGCGGGCGCGGGGAAAATATATTATCGATGTGGAGACGATGTCGGCACTTTCGGAGAATGCGATTGTGATGCATCCCCTGCCCCGGGTGGATGAGATTGATCCGGCTGTTGATACAGATCCCCGCGCTGCGTATTTTCGCCAGGCACACAATGGTGTTTTTATTCGTATGGCGCTGTTGCAGATGGTGTTAGGGGTTTAAGATTGTGCCTCCTGATCTCTTTCAAATATCATGAGTACGATAGAATCAGATAGCGATCCTGTCATGGCCATCCGGCTCTGGTTGTTGTAGCAAAATCTCGCAAACT
>JAPOXY010000045.1 GCA_026706845.1 Gemmatimonadota bacterium | reverse complement strand
CGCATCTGCCTCGCTCGCCGTGTATGACACATCTCGAGCGGCAATATCGTAGTGATAATCAATCCCCGCCTCGGAATAAACCCGCCCGGGAATCTGCATCTGCCCATTCACCGTCGGCAACGTATGATATTGAGATTGCATCGTCCAGATGTCATACCGCTCACTGCTAAACGTCTTAGCCGTATAGGTCTCAACCCCTGCATCCACGAGCACGGGCTGGCCATCCAAATAGACCACCACATGCCCGATATCATTGTGATTGTGACTCTCGGCATTGTGCCCGCCCTTTGCCCCCACAAAAAATCCACCTGTCGCCCCTGCCTGATCGCGTGCGACAAACACCTCAATCTCATCCAAAAATACATTGCGCGGCAACGGCTGTGCAGCTTCTGCATCGAGAATTTCATTCAGCGAAAACAGCGCGGGCAACGCCCGCCCCATGCTCCCAAAAGACTCCGAAATACCCTTCTCGGCAGCGGCCTGTTGTTTTGCAGACCACGCGCCGAGAGCCGCCATCGCGTCATCTCCAATGCGCTTGCCATAGCCATAGGCAACCGCAAAAGCCGGCACCACTACTGGCGACGCATCGGCAAAATTAATAAAATATTGATCTGCAATTTGCACCCGATAGATAAACTTGCCAATATTCTGAACGAGCGGCTCATCGTACACATCAATCGCCCCACCCGTTGCACTGTAAAGCCACTCCAAACAATCGTAAAGCGATGCCCCTGCACGCCCCCAATAACCCGGCCCCTCATCACATCCCCCATCTTTCGGATACGGATCGATAAAATGATCCACCGTCTGCATCGCCTTAAACACCGAAGCAACCCGCCGCGCTTCATCGGTCTCCATCAACAAAGTAGAGGTCAACCAATTCGACACAATCCACGGATTCCAATTATTCACGCGCGTCCCCGAATATCCCATCCAGCCAAAATCTTCGCGCTCCAACAAAGGCGTCAAAATGCGATATTGCATCTCACGCGCAATGCGCGGCACAATCAAAGGCGAAACCCCGTCGAGTTGCGCGCCCAACAAATACACCGTCCACGCCAGCAATTCCGACGTCTCTGCGGCAAACAAATCGACAATCGGCTCAGCAGTATCCGGCAGACCACTACCCGCCTTTTGCACGCCAATATGCGCGGGCACGCCCCAAAAAGACTCCTCGCAAATGCACCAGATACCATTGGTAATATCATCCAAAAATCTGCCTTTGCCCTCCACGCACTCTGCCAGAACCAGATCGGACAGCGCCGTGCGCCGCCCAAAACTCAAACTCTCGTACCGCGAGCGATTCCCATTGCGCGCATAATCCAAAAACCGCACTGCGGGCACACCCGGCCAGTCAAAATTCAGGCGTTCTTCCCCCCTCGCAATTTGCGCCTGTCGAACCGCGTCTGGCAACGCATCCCACGCATAGCGCGTCAACGCCGTGGGAAAAGGCCGCCAGTCATCCCGCGGAATCAAAATATCTTTTAACACGTCTTCCGAATACTTTTGCGAAAGCATTTATTCCTCCGTTAATTAAAGCCATCATTCCAAATCTCAACAACAGGAGCGAGAACACCATGCCACTCAAAATTGCACAAATCGGCAGCGACGGACATCAGAACATGGTACTCGACGGCATCGCGCACATCCCCGACGCACAACTCATCGCCTGTGCCAAAGGACATCCCGACGACACCCTCGCCAGAGTCAAATCGCACGCAGCATTTACCGCACACACCCGCCTGTATGACGACTATCGCCACATGCTCGACACCGAAGAAATCGATCTCGTCAGCATCTGTCGTCCGTATTCCTTCAACGCCGAAGCCTCAATAGCCGCAGCAAACCGCGGAATCGACATCGTCAGTGAAAAACCCGTTGCAACCACCCTGAAAGATCTCGAAGCCCTTGAAACAGCGGTCAAAAACAGCGGTATTCGCCTCACCGCCATGTTTGGCCTGCGACTATCCCCCGCATTTCGCGCAGCACACCAGGCAGTTCAAGACGGCCTCATCGGCGAACCCATTCTGGCAACCGCGCAAAAATCCTATCGCTTTGGCACCCGCCCGGACTTTTTCAAAAAGCGAGAAACTTATGGCGGCACAATTCCCTGGGTCGCAATCCACGCCGTCGATTACACGCGCTGGACAACCGGGCGCGAATACACACAAGTCGCCGCACTTCACGGCAACCTCGCCCATCCCGACTATCCCGGCTGCGAAGACCACGGCGGCATGCTCTTCCGCCTGAGCAATGGCGGCACGGCAATGATCAACCTCGATTATTTGCGCCCATCAACAGCCCCCACCCACGGCGACGATCGCCTCCGAATCGCAGGATCAGAAGGCGTCGTCGAAGTCATCGACGACCGCACGCATCTGATTCGCTCGGGCGAAGCACCCCGCGACCTGCCCCTGCCACCCGAAGAAAACTTCCTCGTTAACCTCTACGGTGAACGCACGGGCAAAGCACCCCACATCATCGGCCCCGACGAAGCCATAAAAGTCACGCGCCTGTGCCTACAAGCACGTGAAGCTGCGGACACGGGCAATGTGCTCGCGCTGTGAGGAGGCGCCGGATGTTTCACTTCTTCAACACCAGCGGATAATCCGTCAGATTCTGCACCCCGTCTTCCGTCACCAAAAACGTATTCTCCAACCGAATGCCCCCGTTCAAAGCCTCGCTATACGCACCCGGCTCACAGGAAAAGACCGTGCCCACCTCAAAAATACCCTCTCGGTCCCGGTTCAAATCGGGCGGCTCGTGTGCGCGAATCCCCACGCCGTGTCCCGCGTGATGAATCAGTCCAATATCGGACAAATGGGGATGCTCGCGGATTCTCTCATCAATCGTATGCCACAGTACAGTCCCCCGTCCACCAGGCCCTACCAGATTGGGAACGTCCTCTAAAATAGCTTTCAAAAGATCGTACACCGACGCCTGCAAATCTGTGGGATCGCCCACGGCAAAAGTGCGGCACAGATCGGACCAGTACCCGTGATATTCTGTCTGCGCGTCGATAACATACAACTCCCCATCTTCAATAATCCGATCTCTGGCCAGCCCGCCCAATTGCCCACATTGATAATCGCCCCCGTGGTGCAGCACCTCACCCGCGGCATTCAACGCGACCTGCTGCCCCGCCGCGAGCACATCCAGCTCATTCACACCTGGCGCAATCACCTCTTGCACGCGGTCATAAGCCCGCAAATTAATATCAATCGCCTTTTGCAACATCGCAACTTCATCGGCATCCTTACTCATCTGCTGTGCAATCAGCAAATCGTCTATCCCCACCCATTCGCCACCCAGAGCATCTGCTATTGTATCGGCGAGCAACTTGGGCGTGGCTTCCTGCTGCCAACCCAAACGAGCAATACCCCGACAACCGCTGAGCTTCTGTGCCACAGCCGCATTCAGCAAGCGCATCGGATCGGGATTCATCGTATAGAGCACATGCGAATCGTACACCACGCGCTCATCCACAGCCGCATCCCCTTCGTCAGTCGTTGACGCCAGCCACGATCCCCCTTCGGTCTCCAAATAAAGAAGCGCGGGAAAAGAAAATGAGGGATATGCCGACAGAAGCACACCGGTCAAATAGTAGATATCCCGATAATCTGTAATAATAACCGCGTCAATTCCCTCCTCGGAGAGACGTGATCGAAATCGCTGCTGCCTGCTACGACAACCTTCCAGAGTGAGCATAACACATATCCTTTCCGTGAAATCCTGTTGGTAAATCCTTCTTTTTTTTGCATAATACAGGACGCATTTTCACAACCACCCCAATTTAACACCAGGAGTGCATCATGCCAGAAAAAAAAGTCCGCGTATGTGTCGTCGGGATGGGCATTGGGAAACCCAATGGCCGCGCCCTTGCGAAAAATGATCGCGGCGAAGTCGTCGCACTATGCGACCTGATCCCCGAAAGAATGGAAGAATTTGCCCGCGAATTGCCCGGCGAACAAAAATTCTACACAGATTACAAAGAAATGTGTAAAGACCCCGACATCGACGCGGTATTTGTAGGCACCCCAAACCAGTGGCATGTGCCCGTCGCACTCGAAGCCGTCAAAAACGACAAACACGTCATGGTCACCAAACCGCTATCGGACTCTGAAGAGGCAGCGCAAAAACTCGTAGAAGCCGCCGAAGCATCTGGCGTCGTCAACATGATGTCGCTCTCCACCCGATTCTCCGATCAGTGCCAATATCTGGGCAACCTCGCGCGCGAAGGCTATTTTGGCGACCTGTACTATGCCCGCGCCCGCAGCGTGCGCCGAAGCGGCATCCCCGCGTGGAACCTCGGATTCATCCAAAAAGGCGGCGGCGCATTCCGCGACATGGGCGTCCACGTCCTCGACGCCGTGTGGTACTTGCTCGGCATGCCCAAACCCGCCACCGTCACAGGCGTGTGCGGCGCAAAATTTGGACCGCGCGGACGCGGCTACTGGGGCTTTAGACAAGTCCCGCCCAGCACCTACGAACAATACGCCGCTGACGACTATGCCGGTGGGTTCATCCGCTTTGAAAACGGCGCGGGCCTCCAGGTCGAAAGCTTCTGGGCATCTCATCAGCCCAACGAACTCCAGATCGAACTCTTTGGCGACGAAGCAGGCGCGCAATTCCGCCCCCTCAAAATCTACAAAACACAGAACGGCGTCCCACACGACATCGCCGTCGATATCCCGCTTGCAACCCAGGCATGGGACCGCATTGCGGGCCACTTTATCGACTGCATCCTCGACGGCAAAACCTGCGAAGCACCCCTGCGTCACGGATATCAAGTGCAGCAAATGATGGAAGCCGTGCTCGAAAGTGGCGAAACCGGACGGGAAATTCGCATTAGTTAATTCACGGAGATTCCCATGACTGGCTTACACATCACCGTCGGACAAAAAAACGCCGACATCATCGGTAATGACAACCGCGCATTGCAAGCAGCAGTCGATTACACGGCTGCGCTCGGCGGAGGCACGGTTGAAATCCTATCCGGCACGTACATCATGCGCGACGCGCTCCATCTTCGCAGCAACATCACGGTCAAAGGACAGGGCGAAAACACCACATTGCGGAAGGCAGACGGCATTGAGACCCCCCTTCTCCTCGACGGGGACTTTGGCGAAGAACAGATCACCCTTGAAAATCCCGATGGATTCAAAGTGGGCTATGGCGTCAGCATCACAGACGATCAGGGCGG
>JAPOXY010000044.1 GCA_026706845.1 Gemmatimonadota bacterium | reverse complement strand
TCAATTTCTGCGCGTAATTGATAGAGACCTGCAACTTCAAAACGCCATCTTCAGCAACGATATTTTGCGTGCGTTGCAGCATCAGACTTGCCAGGCTATTTTCACCGCCCGTAAATTCTATACCCTGTGTCAGGGGTCCAGCAATGGCTGAGCCAACCAGCCCCAGCCCCAAACATGTCGCAATGATCAAACGTTTCATAATGCTTCCTCCTGTTGAAAAATGTTCTACGACTTACCCACATTAACAACGGATGTCACGCAGGGTATTAGATCGGTGTACTCAGCTTGTTAAGGAATGTGGCGCAGGCGCCACTTAAAACTGTTCATAATATTGTTTAAAATAAACAATTATTCTGACGTTTTCTCCACCTAAAGTTTGTCCTGAAGTTCAAAATTTGTCTCAGTTTCCATTTTTTTCACATATAGTCGAACTATTGCTAAAAAAATGTAACTGACTTTGTGGCTGTGGCGTTTTATATTTTGGGACAGCCATCAAATTAACGGTAAAGGAGGCACCATGGACCTCACTAAATTCCAGGACGGTACCATTCTGGCTGAATGGATGCTCTCAGAAGCCGAACAGGGTGAACACACCTACCTTCCCAGGGAAATTGGTGACTGGAACAGCGCCAACGAGATTCGCGCTGAAATCCACTATTGGAGGTTTCTATGCAGACCAATTACGACGTCAACATGCAATTAGACGTAAAAGTGCCCATGCGGGACGGTATCAATCTCTCTGCCGATATCTATCTGCCTCGAGCACGCGGCAAATTCCCCACCGTGCTTATGCGAACGCCTTATAGCAACAATGCCGACAACATGGTTGAAAAAGCCCGGCGGCTTGCCAACAATGGTTATGCCTGCATTATTCAAGATTGTCGTGGGCGGTGGGACTCAGAAGGGGACTATTACGCCTTTCGAGAGGGCGAAGACGGGTACGACACTCAGGAATGGATCGGTAAACAGGAATGGTGCAATGGCAAAATCGGCATGGCTGGTAGTTCCTATGGCGGCACGGTCCAGTGGCGCAGTGCGCCATATCGCAGCCAGTACCTCAAATGCATCACGCCCCGCGTTATATGTACCGATTATTACTCCGGCCTGGTCCACCCCGGAGGGGCTTTCCAACTCAACGTCATGATGACCTGGGGCATGCGCACCAACGCTCGCACCGCGCAGACCATTGAATTCCACAACTGGACCGAAGCATTCCGCGCACTGCCCCTCATCGAAATGGACGAACAGGCGGGCCGCACCCTGAACTTCTGGAAAGACTGGGTCGAACATGCCGCTTACGACGAATATTGGGAGCAATTCAACGACGAAACCAAATGGAGTGAAATCGCCGTCCCCGCGTTCAACATGGGCGGCTGGTACGATCTTTACGCGGCACAGACCTTCACCAACTTCAACGGCCTGCGCCTGCACGGTCGCACCGAAGAAGCAAAAAAGAGCAAACTCATCGTCGGTCCCTGGCCACATTCTCTCAGCCTATCGCCCAAAACCGGAGACATTGACTTCGGGGCACCGTCAATGGTTGATCTGGAAAGCCTTGAACAGCGCTGGTTTGACCACTGGCTCAAGGGTATTGACAATGGCATCGCGGATGAACCGCCTTTGCGTCTCTTCATCATGGGCATCAACCAGTGGCGCGACGAACGCGAATGGCCACTTGCGAGAACCCAATGGCAAAAATGGCACCTGCACTCCGGCGGCAGTGCCAATACGCTACTCGGCAATGGCACGCTCGCCACAGCATCGCCGGAGAACGAATCACCCGACCACTACACTTACGACCCGCACTACCCGGTCCCCACGATGGGCGGCAACAACTGTTGCTCTCCCCACATCGTACCGTGGGGTCCCTATGACCAGCGTCCCGTAGAGATGCGAAGCGACGTACTCTGTTACACCAGCGATCCCCTTGAAACAGCCCTGGAAGTCACGGGTCCCATCAAAGCCGTCATCTACGCCGCCACCGACTGCACAGACACGGACTGGACCGCCAAGCTCGTCGATGTATCGCCCACTGGATATGCTATGAACCTCTGCGACGGCATCCTGCGCGCGCGCTTTCGGGAAAGCCTCACCAACCCCACCTTGCTCAAACCCGGCAGCATATATGCCTATGAAATTGACCTCGGCGTAACCGGAAACGTCTTCAAAAAAGGCCACCGTATCCGCCTCGAAATATCTTCTTCCAATTTTCCCCGGTTTGACCGCAACCTCAATACAGGCGGCTCGCTGGGTCGTGAGACCGAGATGCGCCAGGCCCATCAGACCGTCTATCACTCAAAAGCATATCCTTCTCACATCACGCTACCCGTCATTCCCTGCGGAGAATAATATGTCAGACTCTCGACCAAATATCCTGCTCATCATGACCGACCAGCAACGCGGCGACTGCATAGGTCTCGACCCGTGTAGTCCCTCGTGTCTGCAAACACCCAACCTGGACTGGATTGCCCGCACGGGCACGCACTTTCACCGAGGATATTCCGAATGCCCCAGTTGTATCCCCGCTCGCCGTTGCCTGATGACCGGCACCGCCCCCGCAGCAAATGGCGTTGTCGGATTCAAAAGCGCCCAGTGGCATCCGACTCACACCCTCGCCGGCGAATTGTCCAGAGCGGGGTATCAAACAGAAATGATCGGCAAACTCCACCTATCCCCCGCCCGCAAGCGCTATGGCTTCGATCACATGCAACTGGCCGATGCCACCCGGGGCGCCCACAACGACTATGTCGAATGGCTACAGCAATATCACAACCGCAACGAAGTACATCCCGGCATGGCCCACGGTATTTCCTCCAATGGATGGGTTGGCCGTCCACACCACTTGCCCGAAGAACAGATGCACACCTTCTGGTGTATCGACAGAGCAATGGACTTTCTCCAAAAACGCGATCCCACGGTCCCGTTTTTTCTCAACATATCCCTTATCGATCGCCATCCCCCGCGTACCCCCCGGCCCGCGAGTACGA
>JAPOXY010000043.1 GCA_026706845.1 Gemmatimonadota bacterium | reverse complement strand
TCATCGCCCTTGCCGAGAAGCTTTCTATCCCCGTTGCCACATCCCTCAATGCCAAAGCCATGTTTCCCGCCGATCACGAACTCGCTATCGGCACACCCGGTTCATACTCACGCGCCTGTGCCAATCAGGCCATGTTTGAAACCGATCTGGTTTTCTTCATCGGCAGTCATACGGGCGGACAGGTTACCAATGGGTATAAAGTGCCGCCACAAGGCACGCCCATCATTCAACTCGACATCAATGCCGAAGAATTGGGTCGCAACTATCCCCTCACCCTCGGCCTTCAAGGCGACGTGCGAAACACATTGCGCCTCATGATTGATCAGGCCAGCAAAGCAGAGCCTCGCACCCAATGGATCGCCCGCACCCACGAACTCGTCAACGCCTGGAAAGAAGACATGGCCAAACATGTCAACTCCGACACGGAACCCATGCGTCCCGAACGCCTCTGCAAAGAACTGTCTGACTTTCTTCCTTCCGATGCCATACTCGTCTCCGACACAGGACACTCCGGCATCTGGACCGGCACCATGCTCGACTTCAAATATCCCACACAATCTTATATCCGCTGTTCTGGTTCACTCGGCTGGGGTTTCCCTGCAGCCCTCGGTGCCAAATGCGCCGCACCAGACCGTCCCGTCATTTGCTTCACTGGCGATGGGGGCATCTGGTATCACATGACCGAACTCGACACCGCCATGAAATCCGAAATCAACACCGTCACCGTCATCAACAACAACCATTCGCTGAACCAGGAACAAGGTGGTGTAGAACACACCTATGGCGGTCGTACCAAAGGCTCTGACGAACTCTGGCTCTTCCCAGATGCAGACTTTGCCAAAATGGCCGAAGCCATGGGATGCTTTGGCATCACTGTCAACAAAATCAGCGAGCTACAAAGTGCTCTTGAGCAAGCCCTCAACGCAGGCAAACCCGCCGTCGTCGATGTCAAAACCCATCTCGAAGGCATTGCTGCAAAAGCCTGGATGCCAGCCTAACAGGATATAAGATCGCAAAAAACCACGCAACAACGTGCTTGAAGATGCCATCTATAATTGCTTCTTAAACTGAAAGCAGAACACAATCATGAACGTTATACACATCATATCAGACACATTTAGACGCGATAATCTGAAAGTATTCGGGGGAAGAGGCCACGCACCGTTTCTCGATGCTTTTGCCGAGAAATGCGTCCTGTTCGACCGTGCCTACGTGTGCAGTTTTCCCACCGTACCCATTCGAGGTGAACTGGTCACTGGCCAGGTTGGTATGTGCAGGAGAGGCTGGGAACCGCTCAAGCGGGACATTCCCGTAATAGCAGATTCGCTTTCAGATGCGGGTGTCGTATCCATGATGATTGCAGATACACCTCATCATCTTAATAACGGGTTCAACTATAATCGGGGGTTCACAGGATGGGAATGGATTCGAGGTCAAGAGTCCGATCATTTGAGGACTCAGCCCTTTGACTACGATGGAGATGCCGCAAGACGCTTTCGTACACATACGCGGACCCATCCCGAGCAACTTCCGCTGGGATTGGCCAATCATTTGAGAAACACGGCCTTTCGGCAGAAAGAGGAAGATACATTTGTCGCCACGACAATGCGCAGCGCAACACGATGGTTGGAGCAGAACTACCAGCATGAAAGCTTTTATCTTATGGTCGACACGTTCGATCCACATGAGCCCTGGGATCCGCCGGATTGGTACGTTCGGCGATTCCAGGAGGAAGACTACGAGGGTCCTGAACCCATCTATCCGCCTTACGGATCGAATCCAATGGACGAGAAGACCACAAAGCGAGCAGAAGTGCTTTACCGTGCAGAAGCCTGCCTCGTCGACACGTGGATTGGTCACCTGTTGAAGAAAATAGATAATATGGGACTGATGGATTCGACCATGATTATCTTCATGGCCGATCATGGATTTCTTCTGGGTGAGCATGGTCTGGTGGCGAAGAACTTTGATATGTATGAGGAAGTCGCTCACATTCCGCTGATGATCTATTATCCAGAAGCCACGCCCAGGAGAACGCCGGCATTAACCAGCATCATCGATATTCCACCGACCATTCTGGACGTCTTCAACACGGAGCATTCTGGGCCGGTTGAGGGCAATTCCCTTTTGCCCATCGTGTTGGATGGCGGCGACCAAAATCACGATTACGCCATCACGCATGGCGCGTGGGTCGGCGGCTGGAGTCCCGATGGTGGCAATCCCCAGGGCCAGGTAACTGACGGCGAATGGACGCTTCTGCTCGAGAACCAGGGTCCGCCCAACAAGCTTTACCATCTGCCTTCCGATCCAGGTCAAAACGAGAATCGGTTCGACTCGAGCGCCGATGAAGTTCGAAGACTCTACGACGCATTTCTTAACTTCATCGGTCAGAATGGTGGGCCTCCCGAAATGGTGGAATCCTTTCGCAATAGAATGCCCTAGTCCTTAGCAGTGCCGAACCAGAAAGAGGCCAGTTATGAAACACACACGCTCAGACGGTCCAACCGAACTCACCCTCGAGCAAAAACGCGCTTTCTATCGAGATGGGTACATTATCCTCAAAAACATCGTGCCCAAAGAGCTGACCCAACGTGCCCGGCGGCTGGTCAACATCACCGCAGGTAAAATCCTGAACGGCACAATGGATCCGCCCAAAAGAAGAAACCGTTATGTCGGCTGTGAAGATGCCATCACAGACCTCATTAATAAAACAGCGCTGACCGACATCCTCACCAACACGATGGGGCCATTCGATCCTCCGACACACGGCTTTTCACCGGTCCTGTATCCGCGCGAGCCATCCAGAGAAATCGGCAACCACGGTCTGCCCGACGATGAAGTGCCCAATCACGCCTTCTTCCCGCACATTGATGGCCAGTGGTCTGGAGCCATTCCCAAAACAGCGGACGAAGTGGACGATTGGCATGTGCCCAAAACGCCACACTTTGGAGATCGCAGTGCCAACGTGCTCGGGGTAAACGGTACGCCTTTGTTTCAGAATCCAGATTGCACGCTCTCCCTCGGCAGTTTTACATGCTTTGCCGTTGTTGTCCTCAGCGATCAATCCAAATTTGGCTATGGCAACTTTGCCGTCCTTCGGGGTGCCCATCATCACACGGCTGAATTCTTCAGGCGGCAACGCGACCAAGGTGGCGTCATCGGCCCTGAAGGCCATGGTTGGCCACGTTTGAAGCACGTGGGTGACAAGGGTGTTGGTATCAATACGCTTCCAGAATGGATCGCCAATCATTATCGTGAGGGCGCGCAGTTCACACCTGATGGCCTTATGTGGCCTGAGCCTACCCCTGTGCTCGCTGAAGAAGGCGATGCCTTTATTTCGGTTCACGGTATTCCTCATTGCGGTACCCGCAACGATTTGGGCGCAGA
Source organism: Gemmatimonadota bacterium (assembly GCA_026706845.1). Classification (NCBI taxonomy): domain Bacteria; kingdom Pseudomonadati; phylum Gemmatimonadota; species Gemmatimonadota bacterium. The sequence goes on along the minus strand of JAPOXY010000043.1, from coordinate 29,104 downwards.
CCCACGCATCAGTGCCTACTTTCGATTGCGTCGCCATCGTCCCGGTGGTGCCAAAGTGCGAGGAGACAGCGATCACCCCGACCGCGGTTGGGAAGGCGAATTTCTCGACTATCCCGAAGGTTATGATCCATGGCAAATTTCTATCGATAAACTGTGTGATCCCTGGAGTGAGTGGGATGGCATGCAGGAAGTCGTTGCTGAGGCACAAAATTCGGGAGATAAAAGCGATGCTTGAACTTGGTGTAATCGCAGATGATCTCACAGGTGGGATGATGGTCGCGAGTTTGCTCGAAAGAGAAGGCGTGCGTTGTCCACTGGTAACATCTGGCGATGCACTCAATACACTCGACGACGATGCACAAGCTGTGGTCGTTGGACGAAAACTCCTGATCCAACCCCCTGACGATGCCCGTGCCGATGCAAAACGCACGGCTGAAGCTCTGCTCGCCAAAGGTACGAGACAGATATACTACAAATACAGTGCGCTCTTTTCATCTACAGCACGTGGCAATATCGGGCCTGTGGCAGAAACGTTGATGGACTTGACCCAGGCCGACCACGTATTTTTTTGTCCCATCTGGAAAAACACAACAATCTATCAAGGGCGGTTGTTTCTCGGGTCAATCATGCTACACGAATCACCGAGACGCAATGATCCTGTAACACCGATGACCAATTCCAATCTTGTTGAAGTACTACAGAAACAAAGTCAGGTCAAGGTTGGTCTTTTGCCATATCAAATTGTGGCGTCAGGAACAGACGCTTGCGAGAACTACATTTCAGAGCAGAAGGCCCTGGGCGTAAAGTTTTTTATTGTCGACGTGATTGATGAGTCGAATCTTGAGCAATTGGCAACACTGTCCAAGGATTTGCCATTGAGCACTGGCGCAGATCTACTCCCGGTGATGCTTGCGCGCAACTGGCAGAGGGACAAAAAGAGCCAACCGAAAACATTACTGCCGCCTGCACCTGGTTATGAAGCCGTTATTTCTGGGAGTTGCACGGGAAAATCAGTCCGGCAACTTGCGCATTTCGAGCAAACGCATCCGGTGTTTCGCATTGACCTTTTAGAAGCAGCTCAAGACGCCAACATGGTTGACCGCATTGTCGAATGGGCAAAAGACCGATTAGAAAAAGGGCCTGTAGGTGTGGGTACCTCAACGGATTCTGAAGGCGTAAAAAGAGCCCAGGCAGAGCTCGGGCGCGAAGGCGCTGCAACACTTGCCGATAAGCTTCTGTCCAGTGTTGTCCAGCATTTCTATCAGCACGGTGTACGTAAATTTGTTGTGATGGGGGGAGAAACATCAGGGGCCGTCATGGCATCTTTAGGTATAGTGCAAGTTTCGGTGGCGACATTCGACGTTCTCAACGGTGGTTATTGTCATAGTGCAGGGAGCGATCCATTGTCGTTGGTACTGAAAGCGGGCGGTGTTGGTGAAGATAACTTTATTCATACTGCCCTGGAGCAGATGCGTGAAGCAGACAAAAACCAATGAAGGAATACATATGGAAGATGATCCCGTTTATGAAATGGCCTTACGCGAGCAATTGGTTTTTTATTATAAAAAAGTTGGAGAGCTTGGCTTAAACGAAATGTCCTCTGGCAATCTGAGCGTCCGATTTGGCGACAAAATGCTCATCTCTCCCAACCGTGCAACCGCAGATAATATTACCATAGAAACGATTGTCAAAGCCACCTTCGACGGTGAGTATGCAGGCGACTGCAAACCCTCTTCGGAATCGCCCATGCATGGTGCCATCTATAAAAAGCACCCCGAAGCCGGAGCAGTGGTTCACACCCACTCCGATTACTGCGTTGCGGTATCGTGCCATGTGATGACTCTACCGGGCTTTCACTACCTCATGGGTGTGTTTGGCGGTAACGATGTGCCCTGTGTCCCTTATTCCACATTTGGCGGCCAATCGCTTGCCGAAGACGCATCCGAAGCGCTCTATGACCGCACCGCGTGTCTCCTCGGAAACCACGGCATGGTCTGCCACGGACCAACCTTAAAACGCGCTGTCAACCAGGCCCATCGTCTGGAAATCATGTGCCGACAATACGTGCTTTCCCGTCAGCTTGGCGAACCAAAATATCTGACCGATGACGATTGGTACGCGTTTCACAACAGAGGCGTGGAAAGCCAATACGGCAAAAACGGTTAGGAGAGAACGCAAATGACCAAATACAAGATGCACTTTGACACACCAGAAGAAGCCTACTTTGAATTTTACAAAGCCGACGCATCTCAAAATGGAGATGCCTGGGCTGCCGTGATGAGTTATCCCCATGTAAGAGTTGCCGCAAACGGCCCAACCATGTATTTCGATACAGCTCGAGACTACGCTGATGATGCCGACTGGACGTCACGGGTCGCGACTGGTTGGGTTCTAACGAGAGGGCGAGAACCGGTTCGTTTTCATGAATCGTCCAACAAAGTTCACCTTGTAGGCGGATGGACGCGCTACAATGCAGACGACGATCCCATCCTCTGGAACCGCGTCACCTACATTGTTACCAAGCCCGCCGACTCGTGGGGTATCCAGGCGCGATTTGCATTGGGTACTTATCACGACGGGCAGGACGACGAAACAGCGATCGCCAGGGCCGTTGAGATCGCAACCGATCATGTCCGGCGCTATTGCGATGCACGCGACAAAAACGATGGCGATGCCTGTGCTGCTCTCTGCCGGTTTCCACTCCTTGACGTCGGCGTTGGTGAAGTCACCCGGATCGAAAGTGCCACAGAACTGGCACAGCAAGTCAATGAAAGAACCACATCGTTCAGCAATGTAAATATCGAGGTTGCACAATCTGGCCCTGAAGGTGTTCTTGTGGCGGTGACTGCTGACGAGGCATCTGGCAACGGCGAACAGGCTATTCTTGTTGTCGGCAAAGTTGAGGGCGTGTGGACGATCGGTGGTATTTCGAGAATATAAAAAGGTCTCTCACTATACAATGCAAATTATCTCAAAATGTTACAAATTCAGTTAGACAAGCCTTTGGGAAAACAGTCCCGAAGGCTTGTCTTATATCTGGTACGCACGTTGGTATCACCAGCATTAGACGCCCGTGGTCAAGAGACCGCCATCCACTGGTAGGGATGCACCGGTAATATTGCCAGCCGCTGGCGAGCAGAGAAAGGCAACGGCTCGTCCGATGTCTTCGGGGGTGCCGCGGCGCTCCAGAGGGATATTGGTTTTGAGTTCATCGGACACGCTGCCCACAGACGGAGCCTGAGTGCCAAAAATATGGGTCAGGTCCATATACCCCGGCATCACGGCGTTGCAGCGGATATTGTGAGGACCTAAGTCCACGGCCATGCTCTCGGTGAGACGCAGCACACCGGCTTTGGCTACTCCGTAGGCCGTATCTTCGGGCCAGGCGCGGTAGGCATGGACCGAAGAAGTACTGACAATGCAGCCTCCCTCGCCCTGTTGTACCATGATGCGGGCAGCCTGCTGACTGCAAAGAAAAAAGCCTTTGAGACATACGTCCAGGGTCAAATCCCAGTTTTCTTCGGTGATTTCGAGGAAGGTAGCCCCGCTTCCGGCATAGGGATTGTTGACCAGGATATCGAGGCGGTTAAAACGGTCGATGAAGGCGGTGAACATTGCTTCCACCTGTGCCCGGTTGGAGATATCGGCCTGAAAGAAGTCGGCTTCTCGCCCCTGATCCAGGATCAGTTCCAGGGTCCTGCCGGCATCGGCATCTCGTTCCAGGTCGTTGATGCCCACATCACAGCCCGCCTGAGCCAGAGCAAGGGCAATTCCGCGCCCGATATTGCGGCGTCCACCAGTGACGAGAGCCTTTTTTCCATCGAGTGACATAGTGCGATCCCCTTTTGGTATAGTAGTACAAGGCTATTATTTATAAAACATTTGCAAATTTCAATATACACCAAAAACGGTGCGATGCATCATCTAAAAAATTGCTTTCAATGATGAGGTGTGTTATCATTACTATTCCCCGATTACCGGGAATAAAGCGTCCTGTCCTGCTTTTCACATCTGGGAACTCGCGTTTTGTTATGATAAAAGAAATTGAACGGAAGTTTTGCGTGCGAAAAATGCCGGATCTGACGGCCTGTACAGGAGTAGAAATCTCACAGGGCTATCTCTCGGTAGGTGAGAATGACCCTGAGATTCGGCTGCGTCGCAACGGCGAGCGATTTTATCAGACAGTAAAAATTGGGAAGGGTGTGCAACGGACGGAAGTCGAGGTGGAATTGAGCCAGGCGCAATTTGATAACCTCTGGCCTTTAACTGAGGGTAGGCGAGTCGAAAAAGTTCGTTATGAGATAGCCGAAGGGATATGGACAATTGAACTGGATGTGTACCGCGGCCACTTGAAGGGCTTGATAGTAGCCGAAGTCGAATTTGAGACCATAGATGAAAGTTCCCGATTTGTCCCACCGCTCTGGTTTGGCCGAGAGGTGACCGATGATGACCGTTACAAAAATGCAATCCTCGCAAATAAGGGGACGCCCGATGATCACGCGCAGTGAAACTTATATTTTGAGTGAACCACATGGATGGGATGTGGTCGAACAACTCGCGCCTGAGCGCCTGCTGCCTGTATCTGAGGTTGAGAACACGGTGCAATATTTCGACACGTTTGACTGGCGCTTGTATCAAAAGGGACTTGCGCTGATACAAGCGGGAAATGCGGTGTATTTACAGCGCATTTCAGATGGTGAACACCCTTTACACAATCAGATCGAAATGAAACAACATCTGGAAGGCCGCTTCTGGTGGATGTTTCCAGAAGGCGAGTTACGCGACACACTACGGGGCGCGCTCTCAGTTCGAGCGCTGTTACTTCGGGCGCAGGTGAGGCAGAAGGTTTGCGGATTTGGCGTTTTAAATGCAGATGAAAAGACGGTTGTTCGGCTATTTATTACGCATACCAGCACAGAAAATGGACGCGTTGCGACTTTGACTTGCCGAAGCGTGCGGGGATATGAGCGCGATTTTGAGAATTTACGCCGTCGTTTCCGAAAATTGGATGTTGCGCCTGTGGCAGAAGATGTATTTGAACGCGTGATGGATCTCGCAGGGTGCGTGCCGGGCGATTATTCTTCAAAGCTGAATCTCGACCTGAATCACGAAGCGAGCGGACGTGAAGCAACATGTGAGATTTTGAGATGCCTGCACGATGTGATGCGCCAGAATGAAACGGGCATTCGCGCGGATTGGGATACGGAATTTCTGCACGATTTTCGGGTTGCGATTCGGCGCACGCGGTCGGCGCTGAGTCAAATCAAAGGCGTTTTGCCCGAAGATGCTGTAGCACATTTTAAGGATGCGTTTCGGCAACTGGGCAGATCGACCAATCGGTTGCGCGATCTGGATGTGTATTTGCTCGATGAAGAGACTTATCGCGCGATGTTGCCCCGGTCGCTACAACCCGGTCTGGACGCTGTGTTTTCGCGCTTAAAAAGCGAGCGGCGGCGCGCCCTTAGCGACATGGTGCAGGTCCTCGATAAACCCGAATATCTGGACTTGATGGATTCATGGGCGACTTTTTTTCAGGGCGAAGAGTCTCGGGGGGGGAAGGACTCTGCTGTACCTGCTATAGCCCTTGCGCGAAAATTTATTTTTAAACGCTTTAAGCAAGTGCTCAAAAGGGGCAAGGCGATTGGTGAAGATACGCCCGATGAGGCATTGCACAATTTGCGAATCGACTGCAAGAAATTGCGATATTTGTTAGAATTTTTTGCCTCTTTTTTTCCCAAAAACAAGATGGATAAACTCATCGGGTATATGAAGAAGTTGCAGGATAATCTGGGAGATTTTAACGATTTATCGGTACAACAACAGGAATTGACGACCTATTTAAACGAGGTGTTGCCCCGCAGCCGGCGTGCAGACCGCCTGCTTTGTGCCGCGGCTATTGGCGGGCTTATTGCGCGTTTGCACGACCAGCAGCAAGCTGTTAGACGCGAATTTGCCAGTGCATTTGCCGTTTATGCGGGAAAAAAAAATGTCCGTTTGTACCGCGATTTATTTGGATAGTAAATCTCATTGAGGAGCGGGTGTGAGCATCTTTGCGTTGTACAGCATGAAAGGTGGCGTGGGGAAAACCGCCGCAGCTGTGAATCTGGCCTATGAAGCGGTTCGTTCTGGGGCGACTGCATTGCTGTGCGATTTAGACCCACAGGGAGCTGCGGCTTTTTATTTTCGCATTCGCGCAAAAAAAAAGTTTGGACGCAAGCGTTTCTTGAAGGGCGGCAAGCATTTAAAGAATAATATTCGGGGGACGGACTTTGAAGGTCTGGACTTATTACCTTCGGCCATGTCTTTTCGCAATCTGGATTTGGGGTTGGTGGACGAGCGGGCGAAGAAGAAAAGCTATTTGAAACGTCTGTTGACGCCGATGAGGAAAGAGTACGATTATATTTTTTTAGACTGCCCGCCCAACCTGACGCTCCTTGCCGAGCATGTTTTCCGAGCGGCTGATTATGTGGTGGTTCCGTGTATTCCGACAACTCTGTCGATGTTAACGCATCAAAAATTAATAGATTTTTTTAACAAAAATGGTTTGAAGCGCAGAAAAATGGTGTCGTTTTTTTCAATGGTTGAGCAGCGCAAGACAATACACAGGGAAATGATCGCACAGGTGGGCGAGCGCAAGGAAAAATTTCTGAACGCGCAAATTCCTTACACGACAGATGTGGAAAGGATGGGCTTGGCGAGACAACCCGTGGCATGCTTCAAGCCGCGTTCAAAGGCAACTCAGGCGTATCGGGAATTGTGGACAGAATTGCAAATGCTTGGATGAGTGATGTGTACATGCAATGTCTTAAAATAACCAACCCCCCGATAAACTTGTCGGGGGGTTGGTTATTTATGTTCGTAAATTAGTTAGTAATTCGGAAACGTATGGGTATGACGAGATAGACTTTAACAGGTCTATCATTTTGACGGGCTGGCTTAAAGCGGTATTGATTAACGGCCCGAAGGGCTGCTTTGTGAAAAATTTCTTTGCCTTTGACAGCCTGGGCCTGTTCGACTATTCCGGCTTTGTCAACCAGTATTTTCAAATGAATAGTGCCTTCAATACCCGCCTTGAGAGCGACTGGGGGATATACAGGTGCTACACGATGGATGAGTACGGGTTTTTCTTCAACCATGAAATATTCGAGTATCTCTTCTTCAGGTTCCTCTATTGCTGCGGTCTCAACAGGGGGTGGGGGCACATGGAGATCGACCTTGTCGAAATCGAGGTCGGTAGTTTCAATAGTAACGTCGTCGGGAACATCCTCGCTTTCGGTTGCAATCGGAATAGACGGCCGTGGCGGTGGCGGCGCGCGGTGAATCTGACGGGTTTCCGGTATATCGACGGTCTCAATGACGATGGTGCGCCGCTCTATTTTGCGAGTACCGGCTGTGAATGTGGGAAACATAAGCCCCATGCCCACATGCAAGATGAATGCAATCACCATGCTGATGCGAAATGCGTGCTTGTACGTGCGTTTGAGATCACAGGCTGGATTTTTAGTACGCGGGATTTCAGGCGTAATCCACGGATCTAATTTTTTATTCATGGTTCTTCTCAGCAGAAAGAATGGTGGGCAGCTAACCACTATTTATGATTTTAATACCACTGTGAACGAAAGGCAAGGTGTTTTTACAAGCCCCGATTTGACAAATTACTTGTTTATTCAGGCTTCATATCAATATATTGAAGTCCGTTAATCAATGATCCCCTTTCTCGTGGTGAAAAAATGGGAAACCGCTTCTCTCATTTGCTATTTATGTGTGCTATGGGCCTTCTGATCGGATGTTATAACCCCCAACGCGATCTGAGCATAGACCCATACAATACACCGCTCATCCACATTCTCGATGCCTCCTATAAGGTTGAGGAGAACACATGGGGAGTGGTCACTGTGCAGTGGGAGTATCTCGGACAGAAGCGCGTTGAGAACTTTGTCCTCCAGCGTCGAGATATTTTCGGTTTTAGAAATATCGAGCTTTCTTCCGGTGCCGATGCCAATAGCAGATACGCGACTGTGGGTGCGTTTCGAGACCAAAAGCTGATTGCTGGCGAAAGCCTGCAATACCGCGTGGTTGCCGAACATAGCGAGGGTGGCCTGGTGAGTACTTCTGCTGTTGAAGTTCCTATCCCGGGTGCTGGTTTGCGCGAAGTGCGACGCGATCCTATTGATCTTGCCGTGCAACTCGTCTGGCATGATGAGGGAAACACGGCAAGAAGTTATGAAATTCTGCGGATGCCTGAAGGTGGTGATAAAAAAATTCTTGCCGTCATACAAAGCCGTGCACAGACCTCATTTTGGGATCGGTCGATTTCCGACAACCGCTCTTATACTTATGCCATAAGGTCTATGCGTGTCTCAAGATCTCCCCTTTCGACGGATGTGCGGCTCACAAGTCGCAGCGTGCGCGTGCAATTTTATCGCGAAGTGGGGCGACATATCGTAGAAACTCTAAGCGGGGCGAACGAGCGGATGAGACTTTCAGCAGCTGATTCCGATGGTGAAGCCGATATGCTCGCTCTGATTGTTCGCCCCAACCAGATTTTGCTTTCTCGCCTGCGGCATACCCTGAGTGTCGATATTTCCAATACGCTATCGCGCCACCTCGTCGGGACTTCTTTTCCGCGATTGAACGACCTCGTGCCGCAATCGGTGGATCTGGCTGGTCCTTCGCTTGCGGGGCAGGGGGCTTTTCAACGCGCTTATATCGGCGGTCTGGATCGGGCCGGGCGCGTTGTAGTAGTGGGTATCGAACTGATGAATAATAACACGGTGTGGCGTATTCCCGACAATTGGATGAGCACATCTTCGCAGGTACGGCTGGCTCAGGACGATAAACAGCGGATTTATATTGCGACAGGTCGGCAGTTGCGCGTCTATTCTGCTGCGGGTTCTCCTGTGGGCACTTTCAATCTCGAAGAAGATCCCGTAGATATCGCAGTTCACAATGGTATTATCTGGGCTGCCTGGGCAAATCGAGTACAACGAGGGGTTTTGCGCTTTTCGAACGAGGTCCTCAGTGATATCACCTGGGATGTGCCACATCCTCAGATCGAGCCGTGTGCTTTAACGCTCAATACCGCGGGGCAGGTTTTTGTATTGGATCACACGCAGGTGCGCGTATTTCAGGCAGATGGGACACCTCTTCTCTCATGGGCACTGCCTTCGGACGCATTCTCAGCAGGTGATCTAACTATCGGCGGATCAGCCAGAAATTTCGTCCATCTTTCAGATGAAAGTGGAGGGGTCACAACATATGTACCGTAGTCTATTGATCTGGGTGTTGTTTTGTCTGGCGATGGGTTCGGCATGGGCGAATGACCAGGAAATTATTGAAAAAGCGCAGGCCGCCTATCGCGCAGGTGATTACGCCAGCGCATTTGAGACGCTCTCTCATCTTCCGAGCTTGTTGGGCGTGGTGCCTTTCCTGGACAGACCGCAGCAGAGTCGGAGAGCCGAGATCTTTTTTGATCTGGGGCGCATTCACCTGGCTTCTGGCGATACGATTCGTGCCCGTCTGGCACTTGTCGAGACATTTCACCTGGATCCAGAAACCAACAAGGGAATTATGGACATTCCTCCAGATCGAGCATTTGCAGATACGCGAGCACTACTTTTGGGCATGCGCCGCAAAACGCTGCGGCAAACCCTTAAGGGAACGACCTTTTGGGGTGCTACTGGTCGCTCGTTTCTCCTGCCGGGCTGGGGGCAATTGTACCGCGGACACAAAAAACGAGGGTATGTCTTTATAGGGGCTTCAGCAGTGCTCGCTGCGGCCTGGTTTGCGACCGATATATCCTATCGCAGTGCATATAATACCTATCGCGGTACGCGTCTGAGTGATTTGCAACTGGGTCAACCCATAGCAGGTACGGATTCCGATGCGTTTACCCAAAATTTTGAACGCGTGGAATCTCGTGCGGGGCGGGCCAATCTCGTCCTGGGCCTGCTCGCGGCGGTCTGGTTATCCAGTGTATTGGATCATCTGGTGATCGGGCCAGCTCAAGTTTCCCTGTCGGTGCCGATCAAGTGAGGGAGGTCGGACTTGAGGCGTTTGTCAAAAAAAAATTTATTCTATCGGGTGTGTCTTTATGTCCTGACCGCGTTGCTATTGCCCGTCAGTGCTTTTTCTCAGCCGCCTGCCACCTTCCGATTGGCAATCGCGCCCTTTTATTCTCCTTACAATGGCGATTACGGCGTCTATATGGCCGATCGCATTGCCTATGAGCTCTATCGCCGCGCTTATGTGCCCGCTCTGGGACGGGCGCGGTTCGTTTTAATAGAAACCGATGTGCCAATGGGGGAGATAGATCAGACCGACCGACAGCTTTCTCCCGAGCTACGCGAGTTCCTGAGCAAAAGGGTTCCCGCCACTTATCTTTTGACGGGTTCTGTCGCGTTTACGGGGATTTATTTGATCAAACTCAAACTCATTGATCTCCGGACGGGTATGATTGTCTGGACTGGCGATGTGCGGGACAATCCGGCATGGGTATGGACGCGAGCGCATCGATCTGTGGGAGAGATTCCCGCTGCTGAAGTGCGGTCTTCGCTTGGATTTGCCGAAGCGGAAACACCTGTACCTGCGCCAGAGGCCGCGCATTTGCCGCATCATATCCTCGTGCAACCACTTCATACTACGGATTATCTGCCTCTTGCTGCCGATTGTGAAATGCATCTTAAAAATGCAATTCAGCGCGATGGTCTGTTTTCTCTCGTACCAGGGGCATTAAAAGGAAGACAGGGGCGCGAGCGGTTTTCTCGCATCAGCCCCGATTTGCGCAGGGAAGCATCAGAGACAACGCTTGCGGAGGCCATTCTGACAGGTAGCTTACTCGTTCTGGGCAAAGATGGCGCAACAGACAATATCGGCCTGGTATTGCGTTTGATTGAAGTGGAGACCGGACAAATTCTCTGGATGGGGTCTTCAACCGGGCGAAGGGTCTGGAGATGGGACAAAATGGCGGATATTGTATCTGCGACCCTGGGGCGGCTTGGTGAAGACCTTTCGCAGTACGGGGCAGGGGCAGCAGAAACGCAGATCGCAGCGCTACGCGACCAGGCAAAAGACGGGAAATCGTGGAGTGCTCTGGGACATGCCTATCTCGAGCGGGGATTGCTCAAACAAGCTGAAGAAGCATTTGAAAAAGCCGTGATTTTTCCCGATGCATCGGCACAGGCGCGTGCGGGAAAAGGGCTGGTGCTGCTGAGGCGAGGCGGGAGTTTCGATGACGGGGTGCAAGCACTCAGATCTGCAATCCGATCTGATCCAGATTATCTGGATGCGTACAGCTTTTTGGCACAGGCGCTTCTCGATCAGGGGATGGTTGATGGCGTGGGAATTGCCGAAAACGCCATTCGGCGCGATTCGACATATCTCCCGCCATACCGCGTGCTGGGCGATTGGTATGCCGATCGCGAAGACCATCAAAAAGCACGGGCATTTTACCAGACGTATTTGACGCGCAACCCCGACGATGAAGTCGCTGTGCGGCTGGGCAGAAGTCTGTTGCAGTTGAAAAATTATCGGGATATCGACCGCTTTATCGCACCCATCGCACGCGAAAAACCCGAAGCCTCGCATTTGTTGCCCATTATGGCAATCAAAGCACTGCGGGTGAAGCGCTACGAGGAATCGACCCAATTATTCGAGCGATTTCTCGCGCAAATTGACGCGCGCGAACGCCAGCTTTACGACGATATTCAGGTGCTATTGTCAGAAGAGGAAATAGAAACTTATCGCGCGCTTGACGATGCGGAAAAGGAAAAGTATGTGGCGCGTTTTTGGCGTGCAAAAAATCCGAATTTGTCCAGCGCGTACAACGAGCGACAACTGGCGCACTACGAACGGGTCTGGACGGCGCGCTGGGTATTCGGGCGGGAAAACTATCCCTGGGACCGGCGCGGTGTAGTCTATATCCGCTACGGTGAACCCGATTACCGCGCCCGATCGGGATGGGTCTCATCATTGCCTTCAACGCGCGTGCAGGAAGTAAAGGAAAAGGTGTACCGAGAATTGTACCGGGATCCCAATCAAAGTGAATTGATTGGCCCGGTTTTTCCCATTCGGAGCGATCGCGGATTTGCTGCTGAGCGCGAAAGTAATAGGCTCGATATTCCAGACCAGATTACCTTTGACCCGGTTGAGAGACGCCGCGAAGAAACCGCTCTCAGCGACCCTTCACAAGAAGCTTATGCGCCTGTTACCATGCAACACGACCGCAGTATCGTACCCTGGGAATCATGGGTTTATACCGAGATAGATGGCGGTCTGGTCATCGATTTTACACGCGAATTGGGTGGCGTCTCCGGGTTTGATTTCGCGCCGATTCCGCCCATTCCGCCCACTATGCTCAGAGACAATATTCGCATAGCCGAACACGCCCCAGAAATTCGCTACAAAAACGCCACCGTAAACCAACCCGACGAATTTCGCAAAGCACCTCGTTTGTCGCTGGGCACTTTTTATTTTGATCTGGCGGACTTTCGGGGCAGTACAGGCAAAACCCGAGTGGATATTATGTATGGCATACCGCTTGAAAATCTGCTCGCCGTTACAGATGGGCAACAGCCCCAGGTGGTACTTGAGCACGCGGTTGCGCTGGCCGATTCGGCATATCGCATGGTGTATCGAAACGCGCAAAAAGTGCAGCATTTTGTAGATACTTCAAATGTCGTCACTCAGGAAGTCGTGGATATCACGCGCCAGGACGTGCCCGCGGGGATGTATCATCTTACACTGACCGTTACCGATGTTATGTCCGCGCGGCAAGGGGTGCTCGCGCTCGATGTGGCGATTGATGACTACGGTGAAGAACGGCTTCATATCAGCGATCTTATGCTCGTTAAGAGCATGTCGGACACGCTACTCCATACGCGATTTCGAAGGGGGAATTGGCAGGTTGTTCCCAATCCTCGGAGGACTGTTCGCGCGCCCAATCCACTCGCGTTTTATTGCGAAGTGTACAATCTGGCAAAAGACGAGTTTGGGCAGACCCGCTATCGCGTGACAACCGCAGTCAAGGCAGCGGTAACAGAGCAGAGGCGTGCGCCGGGTACTGTTGATCAACCCGAGGTCGCCTTGTCCTATACACAGGTGGGCAATAGCGATTGGGAACGCCTGCCCCTCGAAGTCCATCTCGAACACGCACAGGCAGGACAAAATCGCCTCTTTGTGATTATTGAGGATCTCGTTGCGGGAACACGGGTGGCAAAAGATACTTTTTTTCAGTATATTCGATGAAGATATATGAAAACAATCCGCCTGATTTTTTTATGTCGATTGATTGACAGAAATGCGTGTATTGCTTAAGTTTGCCTGAAGGAGAGAAAAATGGAAAAGCCAGATTTTAGCGAAGATGAACGCATATTGTCTGTTTTGACAGACAATACCGATATTGAAGCGTTTAACAACCTGATGGAACACGCACATGAGCAGGGGATCAGTGCGGCTGATTTTATTCGCGAAGAACCCAGGCGGACCTCCCGAAAGCGCATTCGCAAGCTCTGCCTGAAAAATCGCAAGCGATCCCTGCAAGTGATGTTCCAATCCATTATCAAATCGCTGTGGGATCGCCCTGTTACAGACACATCGGCTGTCGAATCCCTGTATGGGATGCCGCCTCAATTTGGCAAACCCCACCGCAATGGTCATACAAACAAAGGGAATAAGGGTGAATAATCCATTGATCCTTCGGGCGCATATTGACGAAATAGAAGCTCTTAGAGACGATTTGCTGCCCTATGCTAAACGCGGACAGGTCGATGCACGCGAACTCGCGGTTGCCCTGCACAAAGTTGCAATGGAAAAACGCGACCGTTTGCGAGGCCATATTGATGGGCAACCCTGATTATGACGCGGATTTTAGCCGTTGATTTTGGGAGGCGCCGCATTGGTCTTGCGGTATGCGACGAATTGCAAATATCTGTCCGTGGATTGCCCACACTCAAAGTCCGCAATTTCAATGATAGTGTCGCGCAGGTCGCGCAGGTCACAGAAGACGAGGCTGTTGGGGAAGTGGTTATTGGCTTGCCCTTAAACATGGATGGCAGTTGTGGAGAAATGGCGAGCGCTGTAGAAAATTTCGCTTCCCAACTCGCTGTTTTGTGTAATATGCCCGTTCGCACGTTTGATGAACGGCTTTCATCGGCGGGTGCAAAACGCGAGTTACAGGCCATGCAGACTAAAAAACGCAAAGGTGAAATAGATCGCATGGCTGCCGTATTAATCCTCGAAACCTATTTACAACACAAAGGAAAATAGCCCCTCATGAAACGGTTTCTCTTTATTTTGAGCATTGTGCCAATTGTGTGCATTTTGGTTGCTTGCACGGGGATTTTTATTTTTAATCGGCCAACGGGAGTGGGGAAGAAAGAGGTCGAGATTCGACCTGGAGCAACCGTTAAACAAATCAGTCATCAACTCTATGGGAAGCGCCTGATCCACAGCCCGCGACTGCTGCAGTTTCTCGCGCAACTCAATGGGAGCAGTCGCCGCCTGAAGGCTGGCATTCATCCTTTCGACGGTCAGATGACGACCTGGGAGATTTTGCTCGAGTTGGAGCGTTCACGCGATGTCACGCAAGATGTTACGGTCCTCGAAGGTTTAGAAAAAAAACAAGTTGCGGCGATCTTATCTGAAAAATTAAAACTCGACCAGAATAAATTGCTGTTGTTAATGAACAGTGCCGCTTTTTGCAAAACCCTTTCCGTGCAGGCCAAAGATCTGGAAGGCTATTTATTTCCCGAAACCTATAATTTTCCGACAACAGCATCAGAACAACAGGTTTTGCGCAGGATGGTTGAGCACTGTCAGGCTGTTTTTGAAGAACGGCTTCAGAGACGCGCAGATGAACTCGAAATGAGTATTCACGAGGTGATCACCCTCGCATCTATTATCGAAGGGGAAACCAGTTGGGATTCCGAGCGAGATACGATTGCGGCAGTCTATCACAATCGTCTGAAAAAAGGCATGCGTCTGCAAGCCGATCCCACGGTGCAATATGCTCTTCCCGGTGAACCTCGACGACTTTTTTACAAGGATTATGACTTCGATTCTCCCTATAATACTTATCGCCATGCGGGATTGCCACCCGGGCCGATTAACAGTCCTGGACGTGCGTCTATCGAGGCTGCACTTTTTCCCGCGGATGTCAATTATTTGTATTTTGTCGCTACCGGCGCAGGCGGTCATGTTTTTACACGAACCTTGCAAGAGCATGTAGCTGCAAAAAAGAGAACCGCTTCTGCACGAGAAAATACCTGGCAAAAAAAGAAACTGGTAACAGGGGATTAGAGGCCTGGGGGTTTTGACAACTGGCTTATGTCTTCGATTCTCAATGGATTAAATGATGCACAACGCAAAGCTGTACAGGTCGTAGATGGTCCCGTGCTCATTCTCGCGGGGGCCGGATCTGGCAAAACGCGCGTTTTGACGCGGCGCATCGCCTATCTGTTGAGTGAATGCGGCGTTGATCCACGTCAGATTTTGGCGATGACCTTTACCAACAAGGCCGCAGGAGAAATGCGCGAGCGGGTCGAAGACTTGCTTCATCGCTCGTGCAAAACCATGTGGATTGGCACGTTCCACAGTTTATGTGCGCGTCTTTTGCGGTCACAGGCCGAACGGGTGGGGCTAAGATCCAACTTTACGATTTACGATACCACAGATCAACTCGCACTTCTGCGACGGGTGATTGCCGACGAGGAACTTTCCGAACGCGATTTTCCAGCGCGTTTGATTCGCACGCGGATTAGCCAGGCAAAAAATCAGATGGTGGGCGTCGATGTATTTGCCCAGCGTGCGAGCACGTTTCGGGAGCAAATAATCGCGCGGGTCTTCCGCCATTATCAGGATGCCTTGAAGCAGAATAATGCCGTTGACTTTGACGATTTGTTGACATTGAGCGTGGAGTTGATCCGCGATCACGAGGATGTAAGACAGACCTACCAGACGCAGTTTTCACATATTTTAATCGACGAATATCAGGATACCAATCGTCCACAATACCTTTTTGCGCGTCATCTGGCTGAGGAGCATCAAAATATATGTGTTGTTGGCGATGATGATCAGAGCATCTATGCATGGCGCGGCGCAGATATTCGCAATATTCTCGATTTTGAAGCCGATTATCCCAACGCACTTGTCGTGCGTCTGGAGCAAAATTACCGTTCCACGCAGGTTATTCTGGATGCTGGCAATGCCCTGATTCGCAACAATGCGGGGCGCAAGGGGAAGGAACTGTGGACAAATCGCACGCGGGGCGAGAAAATCCGTTTGAAAAGATGTGTCGATGAAGCAGAAGAGGCACGCTGGATAGCCGGTGTGGCACAAGATTTTAAGCGCGAGCATACCTACCGGGATATGGCGGTGCTATATCGCACCAATGCACAGTCTCGCGCCCTTGAAGAAGGATTTAGACGCGCCAATATCCCGTATCAAATCGTGGGGGATGTGCGATTTTACGAGCGCAAGGAAGTCAAGGATGTGCTCGCATATCTCAAATTGGTGGCCAATCCGCGCGATTCCATCAGTTTTTGGCGCGTGATTAACACACCGCGCCGCGGCATTGGAGCGACATCTACAGGACGGCTCGATGAGTTTGCCATGCGCGAGGGGGTTGCGCCCTATGAGGCACTTGCACATTTAGATGCTATTGATACAATTCCGAAGCGCACAGCTCACGCGATGCAGCGGTTTTACGACATGATCGAGGGTTTTCGCGTGGATATGGAAGCGATACCCGCGGATGAACTTGCCGCAAAAATTGTCGATGAAACCGGATATTTGGGCGATTTTGAGAAACTTCTACCAGAAGAACAGATGTCGCGAAGAGCGCATGTCGCGGAACTGCTGACAGATATCCAGCTTTTTGTCGAGCAGTCGGACGATATCTCTTTAGAGGCGTATTTGCGGAAAGTTTCGCTGGTGACAGATGTGGATCAATGGGAAAATGCCGCGGATGCGGTCACACTGATGACTTTGCACAGTGCCAAGGGACTGGAATTTCCCATTGTGTTTGTTACCGGCCTCGAAGATGGGCTGTTTCCAATTTTGCGAACCGCTGGCGAAGAGGGCAATATGGAAGATGCGTTAGAAGAGGAGCGCCGTCTTTTCTATGTAGGCATTACCCGCGCCCAGGATCGGCTCTTTTTGTCTTATGCAATGCGGCGGCAGCGATACGGCGGTGCGGTATCCTGTTCGGCCTCGCAGTTTTTGTCCGAAATCCCCGAAGACCTGCTCGATGCCGGTTTTAAGATTAGCGAGGTCAGCAGTGCTCCAGGTCGAAAATCGGGCAGAGAACCCGCCCGACGGGTCAATCCGGGAGAACCGTTTTTGATGGATGTCGGATCCTGGGTCGTGCATCCCGCCTGGGGCCGTGGACAGATTCAAAGCCGCACGGGATCGGGACAAACAGCCAGACTCAAAGTGCGGTTCGACGGTGGAGCCGTTAAGACCCTTATGGTCAAATTTGCCAATCTTCAGCCAGGATAGGATTCCCTATGCCTGTTTCAAAAGATGATGTACGAAAAGTGGCGCAACTTGCGCGCCTGGATTTTGCGCCGGAAGAAGAGGCGCAACTAATCGAAGACTTGAACCGCATGCTCGAATATGTTGCGGCACTTGATCAACTCGATACAACAGAGGTCTCCCCAACAGCGCATGTACTCCCCCTGGAAAATGCGTTTCGGGACGATGTAATGGGACGTTCATTGGATCGGTCAGATGCGCTGGCGAATGCCCCGCTTTCTGGGCAAGGTCACTTCCGCGTCCCCAGAGTAATTGAATAAGCACAAGTGTCGGCGGTAAACTTCCGCCGATTTTCTTTTGTCGAATACAGATGGAGGCACATTGTGAAAAAAAATGATCGCGAACCAAAATACATCGTGGTTGCCGGGGGGGTGATCAGTGGCGTGGGGAAAGGACTCGCCACGGCTTCTATCGGTAAAATTTTGCAGTATTACGGCTATAAAACCACGGCCATAAAGATCGATCCCTATTTGAATTACGATGCCGGAACACTCAGGCCCACGGAACACGGCGAGGTGTGGGTCACGGATGATGGGGGCGAGATCGATCTCGATTTGGGAAACTACGAGCGGTTTCTCGGCCTGGATTTGCCCCGCACAAACAATCTTACAACCGGACAAATTTACCACGCGGTTATCGAGCGCGAGCGGCGGGGCGAATATCTCGGACAGACCGTTCAGCCGATCCCACATATTACTGACGAGATCAAAAATCGGGTTCAGCAGGCTGCACAGGGGTCCGATATCGCGCTGGTCGAAATTGGCGGCACCATTGGCGACGATGAGAATATCCCATTTTTCTTTGCAATGAAGGGCCTGGAGCGGGAAATTGGCGAAGCTAATATTATGTATGTGCTGGTTAGCTATTTGCCCGTACCCGATCATATCAACGAGATGAAGACCAAACCCACGCAACACGCAGTCAAACTACTAAGCGGACATGGCATGGTGCCCGACTTTATTATTTGCCGCGCCACGCGACCGGTTGATGAGGTGCGAAAACGCAAAATTGAGGTTTCTGCCAATATTCCAAAAGATCGCATTATTTCCGCGCCAGATTTGGATATCGTATATCAGGTTCCGATCCATTATGAAAGCGAGCAGGTAGGTGTTAAAATGCTCGCTCACCTGGGGCTGGAACCCAAAAAAGAACCCGATTGGACGCGGTGGACGCAGTTGGTGCAGAAGATTCGTCGGCCTTCACAGACGGTGAAAGTGGCGATGGTTGGAAAATACGTCGAGATCGGCGATTACGAATTTACAGATTCGTACATTTCTGTGAACCAATCCCTCGAACACGCCGGTGCCAATTTGGACACGCGCATCGATATTTCCTGGATTGATTCGGCCAGCCTCGAAATGGGAGGGGTCGAAGATGTACTTGGAGAATTTGATGGCATTATTGTGCCGGGGGCTTTTGGTGAAGGAGGAGCCGAAGGGGTGATTGAGGCCATTCGCTATGCGCGTGAAAATGGTCTGCCATTTCTCGGACTGTGTTATGGACTTCAGATGGCAATTGTTGAATATGCGCGAAACGCGGTGGGATTGAAAGATGCCAATTCGGCTGAAAATGATCCCGACACGCCCCATGCCGTGATCGATATTCAGATGAGCCAACGAGAAATCATTGAAGAAAGTCGTTTTGGCGGTACGATGCGGCTGGGAGGATATGTGGCTGTACTCCGCCGAGAGAGTGTCGTACTCGACCTGTATGAACGCACGGGGCGCCTGGAGGAAGACGCATGGCGCATCGATCAACTGAGCAAGAATCCGGCTGAGGCTTTCCGCCTGGGTGTTCTTCTCGAAAGCGAGCGCTGCGTGATTGAACGCCATCGCCATCGCTATGAAGTATCGCCCAAATTCGTCGATTTGCTCGATGAATTTGGCCTGATTTTCTCCGGGTATCACCGCCGAGAGGATGGCACTAAACTCATGGAATTTATCGAGTTACCTGATCATCCATTTTTTGTAGCTACGCAAGCCCATCCCGAATTTAAGTCGCGCCTCGAACAGCCCGCCCCTTTGTTTTACGGTTTTGTAGAAGCTGTCGTCGCTCATACAAAGGAACGAGTTGGTGATGCGTCGATTTCTGAAAAAAGCGTCTGAGGTTCTATTGTGCGCCCTGTGTGCCTGCGCTCCTGCTGATCGGGTAGAACATGCTGTGGAAGAAACGCCGGTTAACCGAGAAATGTGGCACTGGTCCACGCGGATTACGGATCGTGGCAAATCCCGAGCGCAGGTTCGAGCTGGCTCTTTTCAACAGGTGTCGGAAAATGAACCCGCCCGATTTTCCGATGGGGTTCGGGTTGTATTTTTTAATTCCCAGGGCGATACAGTTTCCACGCTGAGTGCTGAAAGGGGCGAAATTAACGCATCGGGCGACGATATGAAAGTATATGAATCTGTGGTTGTCGTTGCACGAGACGGCACGCAACTACAAACGGATTCGCTGCGCTGGCAACGCGATGAGGATCGCATTATGGGCGACGGCTATGTGATGATTTCTCGGCCCGATGGCACGGAGACAGGAGTGGGTTTTAATGCCTCGTCAGACCTGAAACAATGGACGCTTTTGTTTGTAAATACGCGAATGAGACGCAAAAAGCTGTGAAAAATATCAGACATTATTTTATTTTTCTAACAGAACTCCGGGGCATTCTCGGAGTTCTGTTTATATGTACCTGTTCGGGAGTAAATGCCGAGCAGAAGCTCAGTGCAGATTGGGTGAAAACGCTGCTCTTAAACGACCAGACACAGCGCAATTACCGCGGAAGCGTGGTGTATGAAGACAGCTTGCGCCAATTCACTGTAAAAGCCGATTCTGCACATGTACGCGTTGGAGATGCGATTTATCTTTTTGTACATCAAGTGAGCTACAAAGATACGGTGCGGGAAATTCGAGCTGATACACTTGTGTTTCAAGACCGCGAAGACCGCGCGATATTTCGGGGGCAGGTCTTTCTAAGCGACGACCAGCACACGCTTGAGGCGCATATCGTGCAGTTTTTTACCAAAGAGGACTCGCTTAGTGCCGAGGGTGATGTCATCCTTCTGTTGCCGGAAGGCCGCAGCCTCCGCGCTTCTCAATTGCGCTACGATTTAATCAGCGAGCGCGGAAATTTGTGGGGCCAAACACAGTTACAGATAGTAGGGGAACACGGCGATACCCTCAAGACGCAGTCCGATTCTATTGCCTTTGCCAATCGCGGGCGAGAACTCTTGCTCAATGGCAACCTCATCTTGCGTCAGGGACACACGCGAGGAAAAGCCAGGTCTGGCGCGTATGCGGATTCTGCAATCGTCCTTTCTGGTAGGCCCTTGATGACCTGGACCAATCCCAGTAGGCGCGATTCCGTTTCGGCACAAGGCACAAAAATTCTTATGGATGTATCTGATCAGACCATCCGTGCGCTGGTACTTTCAGATAGCACACGTATCCATGCTATGGCACTTGCCAGTGGTCATGCACAAAAAATACGCTCAGATTCTGCTCGAATTGTCTTTCGTGATGAGGCCCCACAGCGCATGCACGCCTGGGGAAATGTGATACTCAATCTGAGCGAGCGAGATACGTCGCGAGCGGTGTTGTCTGGTGGAGACCTCAAAGTGGCCTATAGAGATGGAAAATTGGATAGTTTGACACTATCTGATGGCTGCATCGGTTCTTATATTGCCCAGGACAGCTTATCGGAAAGCCGTCTGGGAGGCAAGCGGTGTGTGTTGTGGTTTTCCAATGGCGAGTTAGCCCAGATGGCAATTTCCGATGAAGCATATTGCACGCGGATCACGCAAGATAGCGACGATGTGACAGTTTCCGGGGATTATCTCCTTTTGAAATTTACCCCGGGACAGTTGTCATCTATCCGGGCGGAGGGCGCTGTGCGAGGGCACTATGCTGCTGAATTGGAGGATGCGCCGTGAACCTGAGAGCCGAGGGACTGGTAAAAAAATACGCACGGCGTCTGGTTGTCAATCAGGTCAACTTGATTGTCAATCCCGGTGAAATTGTTGGCCTGTTAGGGCCTAATGGCGCGGGAAAAACCACCTGTTTTTACCTCATTGTCGGCGCAATTTCGTCAAATGCAGGACACATTTTTTTAGGTGATCGAGACATCACTGCATTGCCCATGTATCGCCGCGCACGCCTGGGCATTGGTTATCTGGCACAGGAATCTACAGTTTTTAGAAAGATGACCGTGTTGGAAAATGTACTGTCCGTGCTCGAATACGAGAAAATGGGTAAGGAAGAACGGTTAGATCGCGCCCACAAAGTATTGAAAGATCTGGGAGTTGGACATTTATCGCACCAACGCGCAGATAGTTTATCGGGCGGCGAAACGCGCCGACTGGAAATCGCACGGGCACTCTCTCGAGATCCGCTTTTTATGCTGCTTGACGAACCATTTGCCGGCGTGGATCCGCGTGCAGTTGAAGATATTCAAAATATTATTGCCGAATTGAAACGCCTGAATATTGGGGTTTTGATTACTGATCACAATGTGCGAGAAACTCTGGCGATTACAGACCGCTCCTATTTGCTCTCCGAGGGAAAGATTCTCCTATCAGGTACATCCCAGGCATTGGCAGCAAGCGACGAAGCGCGTCGCATTTATCTGGGTGACCGGTTTCGTTTGGATTCGTGACAAATGGGGAAAAGGGTTTACAATCCTATCCGTTATTTGTTATTTTATTTAAAGTTGCCTTTTCTCTTTATTGAACACCAATGAGGACAAGAATGAAACATGTAACAATGGCAGAGTTGGAAGCGGGATTGGAAGATATTCGTCAGTCGCCCCCAGATACTGGTGTGCTGGCGTTGATTGTGCGACGGCCGCAGGTTGAGGCGCGGGAGGTCCTGGAAGTGGGCGAACTCGATCTGTTTGAAGGACTCGTGGGCGACAACTGGAAAACACGCGGCAGTTCTCAAACCGCAGATGGGGCGGCCCATCCAGATATGCAACTCAACATTATGAACGCCCGCGTGATTGCCCTGTTGGCACAGAAAAAGGAGCGTTGGGCACTGGCGGGGGATCAATTGTATATGGATCTCGATTTGAGCGCAGATAATGTGCCACCGGGTACCAGACTGAGTCTGGGGGAAGCGGTGATCGAGGTAACAGATCAACCGCACACGGGCTGTAAAAAATTTGCCGCGCGTTTTGGATTGGACGCGCTGAAATTTATCAGTTCTCCCGTGGGCAAACAGCTTCAGTTGCGCGGAATCAACGCAAAGGTCATTCGCTCTGGCGCGATACGGATTGGCGATACTGTGGAGAAAGTGTAAACTATGATTGGTCTTGATCATACACAATCTCAGATGCTCCAGCAAAAACTGGCACCGCAACTTATCCAATCTTTGCACCTGCTCCAAATGCCAACTCTGGAATTAGTGGAATTAATTCGACAAGAATTGGAGATCAATCCGCTTCTGGAAATCGATGAAGACGCTAACCGGGATTTGGAGCAAGAAGAACCCGAAGCCGAACTGGATGACGAAGATGATACCGAAGAGCAGGATGAAGCCCCCCTTGAAGAATTGGAATTCGAAGAATTGGATTTAAACACACTCGATACAGACGTATTTGATGAACAAGACTGGGACCACTACTTAAATGAATCCGGGTATGCCAGCCCACGCGAAGAATTTGAATCCATCGAAGACCGGCACAACGACAGCACCACTCAAAAAACGCTTCGAGATTCACTTTTAGAACAGGTAGCAGTTACGGATCTTTCGCCGAGCGATCGCATCATCGCCGAATATCTAATTTGCAATATTGATGAAGACGGATTTTTGGGATGTTCGACAGGGGAAGTGGCTGATGAACTTGGGGTCAGTCACGATAACGTGGAACGCATTTTGGGCGTTATCCAGACATTTGACCCCGTAGGTGTTGGTGCACGAAACCTTCAAGAGTGTTTGTTGATTCAGTTAAAAGAAAAAAATATCACAAACGGTTTGGTTGCAAAAGTGGTGCGCAATCACCTCGACGATTGGATCAAACGCCGGTTCGGCCAGATCAGCCAGGCGCTCGACACAAGTATTGATGATATGCGCATTGTCGAAGAAGTCTTCGCATCGCTTAATCCCAAGCCCAATATTGAGCCTGAACCGACATTGAATCTCAATCACGTCATTCCCGACCTCGAAGTCCAAAAGATCGGTGACGAGTACGTTGTTTCCCTGACCGATCGCACACTGCCAGAATTGCGTGTCAGCCCAATTTATCGCTCTTTGCTCAGACAATCTGACAAATCTGGGCGAAATGATCCAAAACTGCGAGAGACCAAAAAATTTGTCGTTGAAAAACTCAATTCTGCGCGCTGGTTTATCAATGCGATTCACCAAAGACGCATAACCATGTTAAAGGTCATGCGATGTATTGTCGAAAATCAGATTGACTTCTTTGACCGAGGTCCTGGTTTTCTCAAGCCGATGGTGCTTCAAGAAGTAGCTGATAAGGTGCAGATGCACATATCGACCATCAGCCGTGTGAGCAATGGCAAATACGTGCAAACACCGCATGGCGTTTATGAGTTGAAATATTTTTTTGATGGAGGATTGAGTCGATACGACGACGACGATATCTCTGCCAGAAGTGTAAAAGAAAAAATCGCAACGCTCATTCGCGATGAAGACGTACAGGATCCGTTGAGCGATCAACACATATCAAATATTCTCGAAAAAGAAGGCATTAATATCGCGCGACGCACAGTAGCCAAATATCGAGATGAACTCAATATCAGCTCTGCGCGACTGCGGAAGGCGCTTTAGATGCTTTAGTCTGTCTGTTGAGTGCTGATTTCGTCTTCTGAGATTTTGTGTACGCTTTTGGGATTAAAGGTCTGTTGGGTATTGATGCGAAGTGCAACTTCAATCCGCCCGCCAGTTAGCACAAAAAACTGAATCAGAAACCCGCCACCTTGCATGGTTTCAACCTGATAAGCATCGGAGTCTAATCCTTCGAGCAATAGGGGAAGGGTGGTTTCAAATCGTGGGTGCTGTGTAATATTGGGAGGCAACGCCATAATCAGGGTTCCCGGTTCTGTATTGAGATAACCTCCAATGCGTTGTCGCGTGCTAACCATGTGAGAAATAATCCTGCATGCATAATCAAAATCATCTCCACCGTTTCGATCTGGTGGCACGATTCCCCATGTCAGGTGGTGGATAAAGGGATTGCCGTATCCCTGCCCGAGCATCTGATCAAGCGCGGGTTGATCAACGGGGTGAACCACTGCGACATAGTGAAACCAGCCGCGTGCGAGGGCAGGATGCCCGGGAGGCAAACCCGATGGCACGTTGATATAATCCCGTTCATCGACGGGTGAAGGGTAGCACTTCGTGTCCCAACCTGCAATATAACCCATTGTTTTTAGAGGTCCCGCGACAAGGTACGGAGGATCTGTAAAGATCGCTGCGTGGTCCATGTAGGGATACAGTTTAACGCCAGCATCAGAAATTTTTTCGGCCACTTGCAAGGCTTCGTCAAAGCGTTCAGACGCATTCTCTATTTGGAGAACTGTGTGAAAGTCTTCGGGTAATTTACAGTCCATAGTATCCTCCTCCTGTTGGTTAGAAGACATAACCAATAAGAGGCTATACGTCAAGAAAAAATAACCCCCGGTCACTTTAGTGGTCGGGGGCTATTTAGTGAAAAATTTGATTCATTCATTGCCGCAAAATTGAACAATTCGTACTCCCAGATAGTCTGGTTATACAATCTTTCAGAAACGTAACTCACTGATTTAGTGTCACTTGCGGAATTTTTCAGATTTTGGCACGCGATTTGCAGATGCCCTGATCTAAAAAACATTGCGCGAGGTCAATATAGTGAGATACTGGATTATTGTTGTGATATTGGGAGTGCTTTTGTTAGCACAGGTTTTTTCCGCTGAAGCAGTTGTCGTGATCAATGAGGTCCTTGCAGACCCACCATCGGGAAATAGAGGCGATGCCAATGGTGATGGAACTCAGAACAGCTACGAGGACGAATTTGTGGAAATACTAAATACCGGGGCGGAGTCTATTGCAATCGGCGGATGGCAATTGTCGGACTTGAAACCCGGCTCAAAAGGGCCGTTCACCTTTCCACCTGATACACGGATTGATCCAGGCGAATATATCGTACTTTTTGGCGGAGGGACGCCAACCGGATTTGGAGGCCAAGTTTTTGTCGATGATGGTAAGATCGGCGGGGGATTGAGCAATTCGGGAGACGCGGTATTTCTCATCACAACTTCAAACGATACGATTGCAAGAGCAGAATGGGGGAAAGAGGGGGGAAAAGATCAATCTCTGGTGCGGTATCCAGAAGGGACTGGCAGGTGGGTATTGCACAGTGCTGACCCTGGCAGGGGATTGTTTTCGCCAGGCAAACCACGGTCGCTTTTCGATATACTCCAGTCTTTTCCCGAATATCTGACCATGAGAGAAGGAGAATCCGTTTCACTGATACCCGCAATTTATAGCTACGAAATTGGGGAAACAAGGCGTATTGAGGATGAAGTTTTATGGGTATCGTGGGATACTACGATCGTGCGAATTGAACAGAGCAACAAGGTGGTTGCTGTGCGTGTCGGTGAGACGGAGGTCGGGTTTTTCTGGCGTGGTCGCGAGAGTCTTCACACGTATATCCGGGTGTTAGAAAAAGAAAAACCGCCATTGGTGATCTCGGAGGTGCATCCCAATCCCGCTTGGGGGGAAGCAGGTGATACCAATGGCGATGGAGTGCGACATACCTATCAGGATGAGTTTATAGAAGTGGCGAATCTGAGCGAGAATCCCATTGACATTGGCGGCTATTTTCTCGGTGATGACGATGTCTCTGCAGACCGCCTATTTCGATTTCCCGATAACACAGTACTCGATACGCAAGCAGTGGTAGTGCTCTTTGGTGGGGGGGATATGTCGATTAGCGGTCGGGTTTTTGCTGATGACGGTCGCATTGGCGATGGACTGTCCAATTGGAGCGATACCGTGCAGTTATTGGCACCCGATAGCAGTACAGTGGTATTTTCAATGACGTATGAACGCTCGACCAGAGGCGTATCTTATGCCAGAAATGAGGACGGCAATTATCTGTTACACAATCAGATATACGAGGAGGAGCCTACCTCAGTCGGACGCTTAGAGCCAGGTGATGATCCGATTGAGCCCGAAAAATTGGCCGAGTTGGTGACTATCCCCGACAGCCTGGTATTTTCCGAAATCCTGATGTTGCCCGAACAGGTGGATGCCAATAACGATGGGATTATTGATCGACATGCGGATGCTTTTGTCGAAGTGACTAATATCGGTGCGGATACGCTCGACCTGAGCGGATGGCTCATCGGCGATGACGATATTATTATCTCTCAGTTTTTCTCTTTTCCCGATAATATCGTGCTCTTACCCGGTGGTTATATCACCATTTTTGGTGGGGGAACGCCAGTGGGCATCTCTGGCACCGTCTTGTCTGCTGAAGGTCAGATTGGAAATGGACTCAGTAGCGGTGGCGATGTCGTCCATCTGATCATGTCCGATGGCAAGACCGTGGCGCGGTCTGTGCGCGTGCCAAAAGCTACACCAGACGTTTCATGGCTATTTTCGCCTGATGCCCCTCCAAAGTTACACCCCCAAATCCCCGACGGGCACGCGATGTCGCCCGGTACATCACCGGATGGACAAGAGGGGCCTTCCATAAATACGGCGGCACTCGACATATTCCAACCTCCTGAAGGTCTGGTAATCTCTGAAGTCTATCCCAATCCCGCCGCAGGCGATGCAGGCGATACCAATGGCGATGGGGGGCGACACACCTATCAGGATGAGTTTGTCGAGATAGCAAATTTAGGCGTACATCCCATCGATATTGGTGGCTATTACCTCGGAGATGACGATGTACCTGTGGAAAAACTTTTTCGATTTCCCGATAACACAGTGCTCGATACGCAAGCAGTGGTAGTGCTCTTTGGTGGGGGGGATATGCCAGTTAGCGAGCGAATATTTGCCGATGACGGCCGCATTGGCGATGGCCTGGCCAATGGAGGTGATACCGTGCAGTTACTGGCACCAGATGGGAGTACAGTGGTCTCTAAAATGACGTATGAGAACGCGCGTCAGGGCATATCCTTTGCGAGAGACGATAATGGTAATTATCTATTACACAATGAGATATACAAAGGAAAATCTATATCTGTCGGACGCTTAGGGCATGGTGATGATGCAATTGACCCCAAAGGATTGACTGTCCCCAACGGTCTGGTATTTTCCGAAATCCTGATGTTGCCCGAACAGGTGGATGCCAATAACGATGGGATTATTGATCGACATGCGGATGCTTTTGTCGAAGTGACTAATATCGGTGCGGATACGCTCGACCTGAGCGGATGGCTCATCGGCGATGACGATATTATTATCTCTCAGTTTTTCTCTTTTCCCGATAATATCGTGCTCTTACCCGGTGGTTATATCACCATTTTTGGTGGGGGAACGCCAGTGGGCATCTCTGGCACCGTCTTGTCTGCTGAAGGTCAGATTGGAAATGGACTCAGTAGCGGTGGCGATGTCGTCCATCTGATCATGTCCGATGGCAAGACCGTGGCGCGGTCTGTGCGCGTGCCAAAAGCTACACCAGACGTTTCATGGCTATTTTCGCGCGATAATCCTCCGCTATTACATCCCCAAATATCAGACGGGCGGACAATGTCGCCCGGAAAATCACCAATTTCAGAGGCGAAATCAGACACCCTGATTGGGGCGGGAAAACCCATTGCTTTTCAGGTTGAAGACCAGACAGTTAATAATCTTATCGAAGAGGATCACAAAGAGGGCATTTACCCATCACCGAATCCCTTCAATTCTACAACTGTATTGGGTTTTTACACTACAGGAGGTCCTGTTTATGTGACTATATATAATATTTTGGGACAACCCATCAGACGGTTGGTTCAACAGCATTTGCCAGCCGGATATTATCGGCGTATATGGGATGGTAAAAATGACTTTGGAGTATCTGTGGGTTCTGGAATTTATATCGTCCTTTTAAAAGACAAAGAAGCGACATTTACACAGCGAGTCGCGCTCTTGAAATGAGAAGCGAGACGTATTTTGTATCTTAATCTTTTGCCAAATAGAGGGGAGGTGAAACAGGATGGCACAACCCGAAATTACATTCCGTCATGGTCTGTGTAGTGCTTCGATTTTTGAAAATGAATACAAGCGCGGTGAAGAATCTTTCACTGTACGCACGGTTTCATTTCAGCGAAGTTATCTGGATAAAGAAGGGAATTGGCAAAGCACCAATAGCTTGAAGGTGAACGATATTCCCAAGGCCGTATTGGTGTTAAATAAAGCGTATGAGTTTTTGACATCAAACAGTCAGGTTGAAGCAGAAGCAGATGATGCGGCTGCTATAGCAGATGAATAGGTTTGAGGAATTGGCGCACTTATACCTCATACCCTTTCAGTTATCAGTTCGATAATTCAAATACAAAAGGTCCAGCTAATTACTGGACCTTTTGTGTGTACCGATTCATTTGTAAGCCGCTTGTGGCGTAAACGTTTGTGTCTGGGATTTATTTCACTATGC
>JAPOXY010000042.1 GCA_026706845.1 Gemmatimonadota bacterium | reverse complement strand
CTCCCCTTTTTTACCCCGGCAGCTTTGCACAATTCCTGCACGCCCACATCGGTATAACTGCGCGTAAAAAATAGATCCATCGCAGCCTGTATCAGCCGCTCTTTTGCATCGCTTGTGCGTCCCATGATATGCCTTTTACGATAGATTCGATAAGTCTGCGTCACTTTTTTGTTTTGCTTTAAATTTTGTAAATTGATAATATGGGCTGTTCCAAAACTAAATATAGTCTATCCAAACCTACTTTTCAACAAGGAGCTTCACATGCGCGTCATTGCAATTGGCACGGAATACACGGGCAAAACCACGCTGGTTCAAGCCATTCAAAAATGGGGCATGGAGCGCGGTATTCGCCATCACATGGACGATCACTTTTCCGTTCCGGATCAGCAAACCCTTACAAATCCCGCAGATCAAAAGGCTATGAACGAAGTGCCATCGCCCATCAAAGAGCGTTTTCAGCGTTTTCAAATCGCCTATCACGTGCGCCTGGTACACAATTACCAGCACGTTTTGCTCACGGGTTTCCACATTGAGGAAATGGTGTACGGTCAACGCTATTACTATCCCGATCTGGCGCGCCCGGTCGAAAATCCCCAGGCATGGGAAAAAGACATGCCCAAAGATATTATTCTGGTGCATCTCACAGCCAGCCCCGAGGTTATCAAACAGCGCATGAAAGACGATCCACACGATTTTCCCCTTGTGCCCGAATCGGATATCGAAGAGGTACAGGAGGCATTTCACGAAGAATTTCGCAAATCATTTTTTAAGCAGAAATTTCAGATCGATACATCAGACCTGAACGCAGACACACTTCTCAAAGCCTTTCTCGACGAATCGTTTCCCTATCTCACCGCCGCTGATCACGCCATTCGGTTGGCGAGACCGTAGTTAAAGATGAGGGACTGGGGGCTGGTTCTCACCTCCTGCCAGTCCCATCCTCCGAGGTACTGATCTTGCCATCCCCACCTCCCGACATGCGCCTCGCGTTCGACGATGGCACGCTCGTCCTTCTGGATCCGCCAGCGGACTATGAACCGCCATCTCCATTTGTATGGGATAGCCGCGTGGGACGCTGGCGCGCTCAGGCGCATCGGTATCGCGATCTTGTTGAAGCACTGCAAGATCGGGATGTTGGGATAAAAAATGTGGTCCCGCGCTACAATCGCCTCAAGCTCAATTTCAACCGCGAACATACCCCACATCCTCATCAGGCCGAAGCTTTTGACGCCTGGCAATCAAATCAATATCGCGGCGTGGTTGTTCTGCCCACGGGGTCGGGCAAGTCGCTTCTGGCGTTGATGGGTATTGCAGAAGTTGCCCGCAGTACGCTTGTTGTCGCGCCTACGATTGATCTTATGAATCAGTGGTATGACTTGCTCAAAGACGCTTTTTCATGCGATATCGGCATCCTGGGTGGGGGCTATCACGAGCTTGAAGATCTCACCGTAACGACTTACGACAGTGCGTATATGCACATGGATCGCTACGGTAATCGCTTTGGCTTTCTCGTTTTTGACGAGGTCCATCACTTGCCCGGCGAGTCCTATTCCCACGGTGCAGAGCTTTCTATTGCTCCTTATCGCCTGGGGCTTACAGCTACGCTTGAACGTCCCGATGGTCGCCATCTTATGCTGCGCGACCTCGTGGGGCCTACCGTTTATGAAAAGGGTATCCGCGACCTGTCTGGCGATTATCTCTCTGAGTACAATACAGAGCGCATAGAAGTCGATATGGTTGCTGAAGAGCGCGCTGAATACGAAGCCGCGCGTTCGCAATTCAGCGCTTTTCTGG
This sequence comes from Gemmatimonadota bacterium, assembly GCA_026706845.1. Classification (NCBI taxonomy): domain Bacteria; kingdom Pseudomonadati; phylum Gemmatimonadota; species Gemmatimonadota bacterium. Next base: position 3,600 of record JAPOXY010000042.1, on the reverse strand, counting down.
AGTCCAAGAATTTGCGGTTGGGCAGTGCTTCTGGATGGCAAAATTTCGTGCGCCTCTCGGCTCGTTCCAGCGATGGCAGGAGGGCAATGCTCGCCTATCGCCGCTATCGAAAAGTCGCGCTGGGCACAACCGCTAAGTTGCGCGTGCTGGAAGATCTGTTGAAAAAACACCCGCGTGACCGCATGTTGATTTTCACCAATGACAACGAAACTGTTTATACGATTTCAGAGCAATTTCTCATTCCCGCCATCACGCACCAGACCCGCACGAAGGAGCGCCGGGAAATCCTCAAAGCTTTTAATCAGGGAGATATTCTCGCGCTTGTCACTTCTCGCGTGCTCAACGAAGGGGTCAACGTGCCCGAGGCCAATGTCGCGGTTGTGCTTTCGGGGACGAGTACTATCCGCGAACACGTCCAGCGATTGGGGCGTATTTTGCGCCGCCGCGAAGGCAAACACGCCATTCTCTATGAAGTGATCTCCCGCAATACGGTTGAAGACCGCATTTCCCGCCGCCGCAGGCAACACGATGCGTACGATGGGAAGCAACGAGAGATGTTCTGAAAGGAGACGCTGTGCATATTGAAGATCTCTTTACGCCAGCCCAACGGGTGCTTGTTGATCACCTTCACAGCCGAGACCAGGAGGAACGTCGAGTTGGCTCTACCGATCCGCTGCGCCTCAAGGCTGCCAGCCCAGAGGTGGCACAGTATCTGTGTCTTACCGCGGTTCACCAACGGGCGAGAACGCTGGTCGAATTTGGCACGTCGCACGGCTATTCCACTTTGCATCTGGCCGCGGCAGCGCAGCACACGGGAGGCCGCGTTTTTACCCTGGATCAGATGCCCAAAAAAACTGCGGCGGCCCGAAGCAATTTGCGAGCCGCAGGGCTGGATCATCTGGTGGCGTGTCATACAAGTACCGGTGATGTTTTTATCGCTGCTCTTCCCGATCGCGTGGATTTCGTTTTTGTTGATTTTGGCCTGCACGCCTTTGCGCCTATGTTCGATATGCTGGAAAGCCGCCTGGTGCCAGGGGCTTTCATCTTTGTCGATGGCTGGTCTGCGGTGGAACAATGGTACAGGGATCCGGATTGGGCCGCTTTTAAGCGTCGCCTGGATGAGGCTCCCGATTATATGACCTGTATTTTGCCTCTGCAAAAGTCGCACCTCATTGCCATTAAGCTATCTTGATGTATTCCACATTGCTAATATGAAGCGGATAGAGAAGCGAGAAGTGTATGAAACAGAGACCATTTTAACAAGGTGGAGATGATGGACCTGACGATTTTTGTTGGAAAATTTTTAGGCATAGTACTTGCAATTTGGTTCCTTTTCTACCAGAAGAAAGTGATACCTGATTTCCAAAAATGGAGATGGAATTTTGGGATTTCACTTCTGTTCTTGTTTGCTGTGTTTGGGTGTGGAAAATTACAGTCAGGATTAAATACTGAACTTCGCAAAGAAGAGATAGGATGTTGGAAAGTTGACGCGCGCGAGATTTGCAATGACGCGATTTGGAGATTTATATCTCATAGAGAGTTAATGGGAAAAGTAGCAGAAATGCGAAGAGAGGTAGGAATGATTGTAGTGAAAGGGCATATAAAATAAACTGGTATAATGAAACGGGAAAAAGATTACGAGTGAATTATGGTCTTCGGTTTTGGGATGCTAACAAATTAGAGATTGCGCGACATAACCTTGGAATTGGTTCTGAATTTGTTATTCTCCCATCAGTTCCGAAAGAAATTTCAGGCACTTTTGAAATTAAAGTAGATAATTTAGAAGCGGCTAATTCTATCAGTCGAATACGTGTTTTTGCATCTTTTGAAAAAATAGATGCTGATTAAAAAATAGATGAGTAGTATTTTGGTCGGTTGCTGCTTCCTGATCTCAGTCCCAGAGGCTTTGCTATTAAAGGAATGTTGAGAAGGCCTGTTTTTATTTTTTATTTTTTTATGTGGATTTCACATTTGATGTCATTTCAACCGGGATCAAAACTGCACATAGTCGCAGGGGCAACGTGAGGAGGTGACACTCAATAATACCAGCGTGACATTACAGCTTGAGGCTCTTACGTCAGACTTTAATGGCGATGGACGGGTTGATTTGAGTGACTTTTTGCTCTTTGCAAGCCAATTTGGATTAAGTCGTGGCGATAAATAGTATGATGCGAAGTACGATCTGGATGGTGATGGCACGATTGGATTTGGCGATTTTCTGATCTTTGTCAATGCCTTTGGCAAGGAAGGGTCATAAATCGCGTTTTTTGGTGATGTCTGAAATTATTCACATTTATAGGTTTATATCCGTAGAGGTCAAGAAATGTTAAGCTATCCAATCACTCAAAACGTTCATGATATGATACAGCGTTTTCCTGAAATAGACAGAGCGGTTAATATACCGTATTCAGGCCGAAGCGAACTTGAGATCGTCCGTGTGCTCGGCAATACGCACTACGAACACCTCGAACAATTACTCATATTGCTGAACAAACACCTGCCATCGTCAGGCACTATAGGCAAACGAGTCGTGCAAGCGACATTGCTCGATCGCCCCTGTGTTTTTCCGCATAGAGATCAGGCCCCACATATTCGGGAAGTGATGGGAGTGTTCAATGCCTGATGGTAGCGTCCAATGCGAGATATTTTGAAATACGGGACAACTGAGCTGTAAGATAAAAGCGTACGTATTAAATATTGACACGTACGCTTTTTTGTTTATTTTGATTTTTATAGTCTGTCGTGAAATGGTCTATTTGTCCAGGAGTGTGACATGAAAACAATTACGCCGACCGAATTGCGAGGAAATATCTACCAGATATTGGATGAGATCTTGAATACGGGTGTGCCCGTCAAAATCAATAAAGGAGATCGAAAACTCATTATTGCGCCGATCGAGAGTATAGACAAACTTCAGAACTTGCGAAAAAGGAAGCAGGTGATTAAAGGCGATCCTGAGGATCTGGTTCATATCACATGGGACAAGGAGGTGAATCTTGATCTACCTTGATACCCATGTTGTGGTGTGGTTATACGCTGGTCAAACCGAAAAATTGAGCGAAAATGCCAGATCTGGCATTAATGAAAATGACATTTATGTCTCTCCGATCGTCAGTTTAGAATTGCAATATCTGCTCGAGATCAAACGCATTACTCCAAAACCTCAAACGGTTATTTCCGCCTTATCAGAGGCAATAGGACTTAACGTCTGTGATAAAAATTTCTATCAAATTGTCCAGTGTGCTCAACAGTATTCCTGGACACGCGATCCCTTTGACCGCATCATCGTGGCACAAGCGGGGTTGAATGACAATATACTCGTAACAAAAGATCAAACCATTTTAACACACTTTGAACATGCTGTGTGGTAGAACCTCACTGAATGTCACTAAGGCATATTGAACTGCTATACTGACGTTGTTGTACATTGCTTCCGTCGCAGGCAACGCGAGATATTTTGAAATGCGGTTGACAAAATGGCGTTGTTGCTACACTTTTTGTTTGGAAGGATAATTGAAACGGTAGCAAAAGGAGAAAAATGATTTGCGAACATGATGTCGTTGTTTTGATTCACGATGTCGAGGATTATGATCTTAAAGC
>JAPOXY010000041.1 GCA_026706845.1 Gemmatimonadota bacterium | reverse complement strand
CCCACCGGTCAGTATCGGCATATAGATCATCGGCGAATTGATCACGCCATTCTCTGCAGGTGCATATCCGCGTGCGCGATGTGGCAAAATTGGATCGGGATGATCGCATCCCGTATCGGTCATCTCTATAGGGTCAAATATGTGCGCTTTCAAAAAAGTCTGATATGATTGACCCGACACTTTTTCGATCACTCGCGACAATACAAAAAATCCCGTTCCGCTATAGTGGTATTTTGTGCCCGGCGCCGCCACGAGGGGCCGGTCCAAAACTTTTTGAATTGTCTCGGCAGAGGTTGCTTTCAGCGACATGGTATCGGAAAAACCGGGCAGTTCCCACACGTGTAAAATCCCCGACGTATTGCTCAGCAGATGGTGTAATGCGATTCCCCTCCAGTGATCGGGAATGTCCGGTAAATACTCAGAGAGCAAATTGTCTATTTGGAGTTTGCCCTGCTCTGCCAATATCATCACCGCCATTGCAGTAAATGTCTTGGTTATAGAACCGATGCGAAATTTGGTATGAAGGACATTTGGCACATTGTTTTCCAAATCAGCCATCCCATATCTCTGCGCCAATAATCGATCTCCCGATCGCACGACGAGAACCACACCCGAAAAATTGTGCGCTTGAACAACCGCATTTAGTTTGTCTCTCATCGATCACCTCACAAGATTATATCTATTTTTAATTGGGTAAATATTGACGAAACACCCATTTGGTGCGTAGTTAATAGCACCAACGGCTTCTATCATCACCGGGAAATGACGCATGAGCATGCCAAAATACAAGTCCATCCATCCCGTTCTCTTTTTGATGTTGTTTGCCTGTATGCCCGAACTCGAGTTACCCGACGCCCCTGACCGCGTGACTGAAAAACCCGAATTTGAACAGTTTGCGATTCCCGAATACCAAATTTACAAAGACAAACCGCGTCCTGTCAATCTCGTGAGCCATCCGCGCGCGCTTCGATTCAAAGACCGATTGATTCACGGTGCCAAAATCGGTCCCAATTTTGCGGGCGATCAAACCATTGTGCGGTGGTTTTGCGGCGAAGAATGCCAGCAATTCGCCGTTATCGACGTGCGAACAGGCAGTGTAATCTTCGCGCCCTTCGTCACGCATCTGGGCTTTCGTTTTCGCCTCGACAGCAAACTCCTGATCGTCAACCCTCCCGAAGCCGTCGAACGCGCCGCCCGAACAGGCAGATCCAAATCGCACTATCGCACGGCGTATTACGTCTGGCACTACGGCGAATTTGTCGAGGTCTATGCGATCAAATACTAAGGACCCGGGGCACAGACTCAAAAACCAAAAGGCCACCTCGCAATGGAGATGGCCTTTTCAATTCAGCAGATCTCGTTTCGCATCAAACTTCCATAATTTCTTCTTCTTTTTCTTTTAACACGTCATCGATTTTCGCGACAAAATCGTCGGTCAAATCCTGCACGCGATCTGTTGTGCGCCTGGCATCGTCTTCGGGAATCTCGCCTTCTTTTTGTGCATCGCGGATGAGTTCATTGGCGTCGCGACGGGTATTGCGAACCGAAATGCGGCTTTCTTCGGCATATTGTCTCACCACCCGCACCAGTTCTCGCCTGCGGTCTTCTGTCAACTGCGGAATGGGCAACCGAATAATCGTACCGTCATTGGTCGGCGTCAATCCCAAATTCGATTCCAGAATTGCCTTTTCAATCAGTGGAATCGCCGACTTATCCCAGGGCTGAAGCGCGATCAAACGCGGTTCTGGCACGCCCACCGTAGCGACCTGATTAATCGGCACCTGTGTACCGTAATACTCGACTCGAATTTGATCCAGCAAATGCGCGTTGGCACGCCCAGTGCGTACTGTACCCATTTCATTCTGCAGGGCTATCACAGACTTTTGCATGGCCGTTCGCGCTTCAGCCATAATCTCATCAATCACGGCGCACCTCCTCTGGGCATTAATAGACGCTTAACTCTCCTCACCCAGGACAAAACGGGCAAATCGGCGGATGGTGATATTTTCGCCGCACTTGGCCACCAGGTCTGAGTGCAGATCCTGAATGGTTTTGTCCGGATCTTTGACAAAAGCCTGCTCCATTAAGACCACTTCTTGATAGTATTTTTCCATGCGGCCTTCCACAATTCGATCCACGATGTGCTCGGGTTTGCCTTCGCTGAGTGCCTGGTCGCGATAAATACTCTTTTCCCTTTCCAGCATTTCGGCATCTACGTCCTCGCGATTCACAACAAGAGGTGCAGCAGCGGCGATGTGCATAGCCACGTCTTTTGAAAACGTCTGGAACTCATCGGTACGCGCTACAAAGTCGGTCTCGCTATTGATCTCGAGCAAAACTCCCAATTGGCTTCCCGCATGGATGTACGACGCAATCGCTCCCTCTTTGGCCTGACGTCCCGCTCTGCTCTCGGCTTTGGCAATGCCTCGTTTACGCAACAACTCAACAGCCTTATCCATGACGCCATCGGCCTCTTCAAGCGCTCGTTTACAGTCCATCATGCCCACATTGGTTCTGGCACGCAACTCCTGAACCATTTTTGCAGAAATAGCCATTTCAATCTCCATCCTCTTTTGATTTAATTATTGCTGGGATCAATTTCTGTAATCTCTGGGCCCGTATCTGGCGCAGGGACATCTTCTTCATCCTGTCGAACAGTTGTCCCCTCAATCACGGCCTCGGCCATCAAATTTGTAATCAGCGCAATAGACCTCATTGCATCATCATTGCCCGGAATGGGATGGTCAACCTCGTCCGGGTCGCAGTTGGTATCGACAATCGCCACAAGCGGAATTTCCAGACGACGCGCTTCGGCGACTGCGATTTTTTCCTTTTTGGTATCCACGACAAATACGAGTGCTGGCAAACGCCCCATGCTGCGGATCCCACCCAGGGATTTCTGCAACTTATCGCGCTCGCGTTCCAAACGCAACACTTCCTTTTTGGTCAACTGCTGGTATGTGCCATCGCTGGCCATTTTATCCAGCGTGTCCAGGCGGCGAATGCTCTGCCGAATAGTTTGAAAATTCGTCAGCATGCCCCCCAACCAGCGGTTGTTGACAAAAAACATGTCGCAGCGTTCAGCGGCATCTAAAATGATGTCTTTAGCCTGTTTCTTCGTACCGACAAAAAGAATTGGCTGGCCTGTCTCGGCAGCCTTGCGTACAGCCTGATATGCCGCTTCGATCTGCATCTGCGTCTTTTGCAAATCGACAATGTAAATACCATTGCGTTCTGTAAAAATGTACTTCTGCATCTTTGGATTCCACCGCCGGGTTTGATGCCCGAAGTGAACGCCAGATTCGAGCAGTTGCCTCATTGAAACAACAGCCATGTCACCTCCTGCACTTTGGGTTTGTCCTCTGCATCCCTCATCTTGCCGCATTGCCATCTGGCACCCATGAAGCAATCAGGATGCATGTGATATCCAGAAAAACTCTGGTTTAACGCTTGGAAAATTGGAACTTTTTGCGCGCGCCGGGTTGCCCGGGTTTTTTTCGTTCCACTTTGCGCGGGTCGCGCGTGAGCAAGCCCGCTTGGCGCAGGGGTTTGTGATTGCTCGTATTCACGCTTTGCAAACTGCGCGCAATACCCAATCGCACGGCACCGGCCTGGCCGGTCAAGCCGCCCCCCTTTGCTTTGGCAACAATATCATAAGTCCCCCGGGTCTCGGTCACATCTAAGGGCTGTTCGATAATCATCACCAATGTCTCCCGTTTGAGATAATCAAGCGCGGAAAGACCATTGATAGTAATCGCCCCCGTCCCGGGGAAAAGTTTCACATGCTCCGTTGATGTTTTGCGACGTCCCGTAGCAGAACTCATTGGTTCAACTGCCAAATAATCACCTCCTCTATAAATCAATAGGCTCAGGAGACTGAGCCTGGTGTGGGTGCTCTGGACCGGCGTAAATACGGACCTTTTTGATCATCTGCCGCCCCAATTTGTTGTGGGGCAACATCCCCCGAATTGCGTGCTCAAGTACAAATGTGGGGCGCTTTTCCAGCGCGTCTTCCAGCGTTTGCTTCTTAAGCCCACTGGGATACCCACTATAACTCGTATAAACCTTCTGCTGGGCTTTGTTATTGCCCTTCACCTGTATTTTTTCGGCATTTACAATAATCACATGATCCCCTGTATCAACATGGGGGGTATAAAAAGGCTTGTGTTTGCCGCGCAAAATTCGGGCAACGCCGCTGGCAAATCGCCCCAGTATCTTGCCTTCTGCATCTGCAACATACCAGGTTTGTTCAACATCGCCTATTTTGGCACTCGGTGTCATCATCGCTCATTTCCTCTCCAAATTTTGAAATCGCAAAGTATTTTAAGCCTTTGAAGGTACAGTATAATCCAATTTTGTCAAGTTAGAAACCCACAAAAAAGCGCCACACGTCGGGTGTCGGAAAACCGACCCATCTCCGTGCGGCGCATCGTCTGACGGAAGTTTCTGCCTCGCGATTGTTAAAAAATCGCCAATGTGGCAGATAACAAACCGCTCGATGGCTGTCTTGGATTGCCAGGTGCGCTACCATTCGAGATGCTATTCCCGCTCCTGGCAGAGGCGCACCTAACGACAGCCACCTCCACTGGTCATTTCACTCATTCGACCACCTCCTTTCTTGTGTGGTTCCAATATAGCCCATGCAAAAGCGAAAGTCAACCCTTGAAAAGGGGGAAGTATTAGAAGCAGCACAGTGCAATACCCGAAGGGCGATCCAATCCCGCAGTAACGAGATCTTCAACATCTGAACCATCTGTGTTCGCACATTGAATTTTGGCTGTGCCATAGTTGTCATAGTCCCCCCAGTACATCTTCCCTTTGACGACATCCAGAGCAATTCCCGATGGGCGATCCAGGCCCACGGTAACGAGATCTTCAACATCGGAGCCATCCAGATTCGCACATTGAATTTTAGACACGCCAGCACCCTTATAGTTCGTCCAGTACATCTTTTCTTCACCCACGTCTAAGGCAATCCCCAATGGCAGTAATTCGGTGAAAACGAGGATTTCAACATGAGAGCCATCCAGGTCCGCTCGTTGAATTTTAGTCAAGTCTGTCCAGTACATCTTACCCATGTCCAGATCCAGGACGATACCGTTGGGAATACTCATTTCGGTGAAAACAAGAGTTTCGACATGAGAGCCATCCAGGTCCGCTCGTTGTACTTTGCACCCCATGGTCTCTCCCCAGGCCGCGTCTGTCCAATATATTTTTTTCTTCTTTCCATGTACTGTCATTCCACCTGGAAGATATACATCAGTAGTAATGAGGTCTTCGACATCTGAACCATCCAGGTTTGCACGCTGAATTTTGGACGTTCCAGCGTCCGTCCAGTACATCTTACCCTCGTCTCCATCTATGGCGATGCTATTTGGAATACGCAATCCATTAGCAACGAGATCTTTGACATCTGAACCGTCTGCATTTGCACACTGAATTTTAGAAGTCCTCAGGTCTGTCCAATACATTTTTCTCATAGCGGCTCCAATCCAAAAATACAAACGTGTAATATGCATAAATACATATTTTTAATCACAATATATGCCTATGAACATAAATAAATCCATAAAATTACCTTATTTTTTATTCATGATCGTAACTGGACAAAAAATAAGGGAATTACGGCACGCAAAAAACTGGTCTCAACTCGACCTCGCCAATGCGGCCAATATTGATCAGGCAACAGTATCTCGCATTGAAGCAGGGACAAAAGTGCCCCGAACCGATACCCTGGTCGCTATTGCTACGGCTCTGGGCGTTTCGCCGGAGGTCCTTTTGGGTATAAATCCCGAAACAACTATCGTTTATCCGCAAGAACGCGATCCCGAGTTGAGTAGTATTGTAAGCGACCGGATTAACACACTCACAACAGAACAACTCAAAGAACTGAATATTTTACTGTCTTCTGAAGACGGAAAAGCCGTGCTTTTTGCACTACTACGCTTGCAAACAAAAGAGTCACTGGAAAAACTTCGCAGGCTTCTCGAAGTGTTAGGAGAGGAGTAACCCCGTATTACACAGGCTCCATCGCCCTGTACGGCGCCAACGCATCATTCACATCCCGTGCATCGGAGAAAAAAGACAACACGCGCAACAGCACACCATCTACCACGGCATCGGGGCATGAAGCACCACATGTTAGTGCAATATCCACAGGTCTCTTATCGGGCAACCAATTCTCGGCAATCTCCACCCCATGCGACCTGAGGCAATAGTGTCGAATTTCGCGTCCTGAAATCAACTCCCCGGCATCCTTCACAAAAAACGTCGGCATGGCTTCCTCGCACAATTCCACAATATGCGATGTATTCGAAGAATTGTAGCCCCCTACAACCAGAGCGATGTCTGCCCCCTGCTCGATAAGCGTGTATGTCGCATTCTGATTTTCATTGGTAGCATAACAAAGCGTATCTGATGTATCCGCAAAATGATCTTCGATATTCTCCACTCCATACCGATCTATAAGTGCCTGCCGAATGATTCTGGCGATTTTATGCGTTTCAGTAGCCAACATCGTCGTCTGATTCACCACACCAATGCGCGACAAATGGATGCTGGGGTCAAATCCCTGTGAGCACTTATGTCTAAAATACCGTTCAAAAGCACCGAGATCGCGTTTGCCCCGAATAATATCTGATAGAATACGCGCTTCTTTCAAATTCAGTACAGCTACGACCTCTGCATTTTGAACCGCGTGTGAAAAAGTCGCTCGCGTCTCTTCGTGTATGGTCTTCCCGTGAATGATAACAGTATAATCCCCATCTCCCAATTGGGCACTGCGCTTCCACACCCTTTCGACAAATGGACATGTGGTATTGTACTGATATGGATCAATCCCCCGCCGAGCCAACTCCTCTTGCGTTCCCACAGTTGTACCAAAAGCAGGCACCACCACGATATCTTCGGGTACAAGCTCGTCCCACGGAATGAGCTGTTCCCCAGACGGCGTAAACATAAACTTCACGCCGCGATCCTGTAAGTCTGCATTCACATTGGGATTGTGAATCATCTCACTCAGGAAAAACACGCGCCGGTCCGAATGGGCTTCCAGGGTCTTATACGCAATTTCAATGGCATTCTCCACGCCAAAGCAAAACCCAAAATGCCGCGCTAAAAAAAACCTCACAGGCCCAAAATCTAGGACCGAGGGCTGCAAATCGCGCTTTTTGGGATCCGATAATTGTCGCGCTCTTTTAACCCGCGAAATAATCGGACTTTTGTAAAATTCTGGAATATCAAATTTTCGCGCCATGATGTCTCATTCCTCAAATGGGAGCGCAATCGCTTCGCCCGTTTCAATAGACCGATAAGCAGCCAGCGCAATCTCCACGGCTGCCCGACCATCTGCACCAGACACTGGCGGATCCTCACCATTGAGTACCGCTTCGCAAAATGCGCGAATCTCCTGGCTCACCGGGCTTTCATCCTGCGACAACTCCGACGCGGCAATCGCCGTTTCACCACCGTCGTATCTCTTGTAGCGCAAACCGCCTTCACCACCCCAAAACGTAGGAAAGACCACCGAGCCTTCGGCGCAATCCAACCGCCCGCCATAACCGCCAATAGCACTTGCCTGACTCGAATGCAATACGCCTACCCCACCGTTTTTGAATCGGATCGATACGAGTGCCACATCTGGAAAATCCGTCTCCATCTGCACGAACTGCCCACCCGCCGCAGAAACCGATTCCGCATCGCCCATCACAAAACGCATAAAATCAATTTCATGCGCATTCACTTCCATTAGCGTACCGCCACTTTTATCCCTTGACTTTCTCCACGATGCAGACCACACACCGCCCCAGCCACCGCCCAGGCGATGCACCATCAAACACAAGGGCATTCCCAAATCGCCCCCACGAGCCAAATCGCGCACCTTGCGATGCACAGGGTGAAAGCGACACACCAGCCCAATACCCAACTCGACCCCACCTTGCTCACACGCGGCGATCATCGCATCACACCCTGCCAGCGTCGGCGACATGGGCTTTTCGCAAAACACATGCACGCCCGCCTGGGCTGCTGCAATCGTGGGATCAATGTGCAAAAACGGCGGCGTGGCAATCATGACCGCCTGCACATCCTCCCGCGCCAGCATATTGTGATAATCCGCTTCGTAATCGCAGTCCATTTTCTCAGATAGTGCTCGGCCTTTTTCACTATCTACATCGCTGACACAAGCCACCTCAGCGCAGTCCAGATCCCGCGCACCATTGGCCAGGCTCGCGCCCATATTGCCGCATCCAATCACACCCAATCCGAGTTTTGCCATCCATTCCTCCAAACAGTATTGAATACAAAACAGGTTATACCATATTTTAGAAAAAAAGTCAATCCCCTTTCAACCCGTTTCAAAAATCACTTTGAAATTATCTAAAATGAAAATACCATGTTTCAAACAGAGAAAGGAGTATCCCAATGCCTGCACTCAACGCCACCATGTGGACTTATCCCTGGGATTTGCGCGACGAAGGTTATGACGCCGTTCTCCACAAACTTCGCGAAGAAGTTAAACTCGACGCCATCAACCTGGCATCGGCTTACCACACCTTTGACATGCTGCGTCCCCATCTCCCCGCCAATAACACACTCGAGGTCTCACAATCAGCAATTTATTTCGAACCACAGGAATCGCTCTACGGCGCAATCAAACCACATGTTAGCCCTTTGATGCAAAACGAAAACTGGTGGGGCGAAGCAGCAAAAGCCGCAGCATCCGCTGGTATAAATCTCAATTCATGGACCGTCTATTTTCACAACTCCCATCAGGCGCAATCCCATCCCGAATGTGCCGAAGTCCGCTGCACAGGTGACATCAGCAAATCGGCCCTCTGCCCGGCAAACCCAGACGTGCGCGCCTTTGCCATCGCGCTCTCTCGCGATCTGGTTCTCAACTACGGCATCTCCCTCCTCGAATGCGAAACCCTCGCCTACTCTGGTTGGGGCCATCTGCACTACCACGCAAAACACGGTATTGATCTAAGTTCTGGCGGACGCTACCTCTTTTCGCTCTGTTTCTGCGATAGCTGCAAAAAACAGGCGATGGAAGCCAATATCGACATTGCCCAGCTACAAAGCGCTGTCACCGCAAAAATCCGCACGGCCTTTGAAACCGGTCAACCCGTTCGGGAAACGATCACAGACCTCAAAAGTACAATACCAGACCTCGAAGCATTTGACGCCATGCGCGAAGAAATTGTCACATCCCTCGTGCGCGAACTCAAAGCGTCCGTTGATGTCCCGCTCTCCTATATCTTGATGGGTGATTCAACAATCACGGGATCGAATCCCAAAGCCATTGCACAAATTGCTGACAGCGTAGAAATTCTTTCTTATACTGCTGATCCCCAACGCACCAGAACGCGAGTCTCTGAACTCTTACCCATCCTCCAGAGTCCAGACCAACTCGTCGTCGGACTTCAAGCCTATCCCCCAGCCTCCCCCGATGCAGAGACCCTCTGTGCCAATCTTCAGGCAGCCCGAGAACAAGGCGTGACCAAATTCGCCTTTTACAACTACGGCATCATGCCGCTCTCCGCGCTCGATTGGGTTCGTCAGGCGATCCAATAGACGAATTCTGGTCCACACCACCATCTTTTTCGAAAGGACATATACTATATGCCCATTATCGACGCAACGCACCTCCGAACCCTGCAACGCGAACTCTACAGCGCTGCGGGATTTCCAGAAGACCAGGCTCACATCGTAGCCGACCACCTCGTGGATGCCAACCTCTACGGACACGATTCGCACGGTGTTATTCGCACGCCGGGCTATATTCGCGCCATCACAAGCGGCAACATCAAACCCGTGCGCGAACTCAAAATTATTCGAGAAACCCCGGTCTCAGCCGTCATTGATGCCGAGCGCACCATCGGCATTGTCGTCGCCCACAAAGCCATGCAAATGGCTACCGACCGCGCCCTCGAACACACCATCGGCGCCGTAGCCGTTCACCGATCCAGTCATATCGGACGCCTGGGCGATTATCCGCCCAAAGCGGCTGAACGCAACTGCATTGGCTTGCTCATGCTCAATGGCGGCGGACGCTTCACCGCTCCCTTTGGCGGCACGAGCCGACGTCTCCCCCCCAATCCCATCGCCTTCAGTGCCCCCACCCCCCACGGTCCTCCCCTCATGCTCGACATAACCACCAGCATGTCTGCCGGTGGCAAAGTCGATGTGTATCGCGCGCGCGGACAACAAACACCCGATGGCTGGCTCGTAGATGCAGACGGCAACTCCGTGAATGACCCCAATCGCTTCAAAGGTAACGGTGACGCTGTGGCGATGCTGCCTCTGGGCGGGCCTCAGGGCCACAAGGGATATGGCCTGGGCATGATGATTGACGCCATCGCGGGCGGTCTCTCCTGGGCGGGATGCAGTTCTGAACAACCCACGCGAGGCGGCAGTGGCTATATCGCCATCGCCATCAAAATCGACAGCTTTATCGACCTCTCTGACTATCTCAACGAAATTGGCCGTCTCTGCGACTGGATCAAGTCCTCTCGAACCCAGCCCGACGTCGATAAAATCTATCTCCCAGGGGAAATCGAACACGACACACGCGCCAAACGCGAAGCCGAAGGTGTCTTTATCGAAGACGAGACCTGGGACAACACAGTCGAAACAGCAAATGAACTGAGTGTGTCAATACCTGAAGTACGATGAGTCGTGAAGAGCACCCTCTCTTCCCGCTAATTTCTTGACAACATATAGTGATTATCGTAAACTGCTTTCGAGCTTATTGTCCTCAGCCAATTTACCAATGGAGGATATGCACCGATGAGTAAAGATATTCAGCCACTTCTGGATGACTGGCCCTGTGAACCCGGGCAATTGTGTGTTCGCAAAATCAGAGGAAATGATGGTCGCGCCAAAGTTCAACTCCGCATCGAAATGGGCATCTTACAAATGGATGTCACCGGCCGCCCCGACGGTCAACAGCCCGAAGGGTATGAATCGCTCTTGCACTATTACAAAGCGCTGGCGCAAAAACGCGGTCCAGAAAACTTTGCGCTCAATTCTGAAAACTGTATGGAACTCCAGATGGAAGCCCTCCAATATTATCATCGCCGCATTAGCTTTCTCGAAATAGGCGAATATCTCAACGCCAAAAAAGATGCCGAACGCAACCTCGAACTTTTCGACTTTGTCAAAGAATACGCAGAAGACGAGGAAGACCGTGTGGCGTTTGAGCACTATCGTCCCTTTGTCATTGGACACCGCGTAAGGGCTGAAGTCCTGATGTATCTCGAACGCGAAGCCTACGACATGGCACTGTCAAAAATTGACGAAGGCATTGACGAACTCCGAGCCTTTTTCAGGGAATTTGATCGGCACGACCTCATTGACGAAAGTGAAGAAATCGCCTTCCTCCGGGAATGGGCAGACGAGATTCGCCGCGACCGACCCAAATCCCTGTCCCAGGACCTGCGCGACCAGATCCGCGAAGCCGTGGGCCTCGAAGACTTCGAACGCGCCGCAGAACTGCGCGATCAACTTCTCTCCCTGAAGGAAAAGACCGAAATTTGATCTATAAAACCAGTGCGAAAGGTAGAAATTACACTAAAAGCCCACGTCTCTTGACTGTGGGCTTTTAGTATCTAAATCATTGTAAAGCAATAACATCTATTACAGGCCAACCAGCACTTGCGGAGCGTATCTCTATCGACGATGAGTCTCTAAGGCCTGATCTGGGTGAAGATATTAGCATCGAAAATGTATGGGCTGGCCGACCGTCAGGAGAGAGCCAACGTTCCCTAAAGCGATGGTTAGAGGCACGCAATAAAGGGAATAATTCCCGCATGTGCGGAGATACATAGATTTGGTATGTATTACCATAACTGTTCGTTAATCTCGTAGTTAGCGGAAACTGAAAAGCATCTTGGATCGGGCACTCACTTGGAGCAGGCCAGATGAAACCACATAAGACGCAGTGGTACTTGCAGAGAATCAGGGAGGAATTCCCGCGCCTCAAGTGGACGAATTACAGAAGAGTTCAGACACACAGCCGACCTGATCACGTGATGTTTCTGCTGGACAACGGCATCGCGTTTCGGTTTGAGAACGACGTGGAAGATGAGGATACGGATCTTGCGCGAGAGCGGGCGGTCCTCGATCTCATCCGGCCTCGGTTGAGTGATATTCCGATACCCGACTACGCATACGTGCCAAAGTCGTCGAACGATTTCGCTGGCTACAGGACTATTCCCGGAACACGTCTTTCTCCCTGGCGCTTCCAGAGGCTGTCGAAAGCAAGACGGCATTCAGAAGCAAGGAGACTGGGCCGCTTTCTCAGCGCTTTGCACAAGACTCCGCTTGAACCGGTGCGAAAGCTGGGCGTAGAGGCAAGGGATAAATCGCTTGGCAATCGCTCGATGGCGAGGAGGCTCATGAGGGAGCGTTGGAAGGATTTGGATCGCCGAACGCGAGACGTATTCCAAGGTTGGATTCAAAGAAGTGGAGAGATCAACCACGATTTCTCACCTGTCCTCACCCACTTCGATCTCTGGTCCAAACATATCTACTACGATCCCCGAACCGGGAAGCTGACGGGCATCATTGACTGGGGAGACATCAGGATATCAGATCCAGCAAAGGACTTCTATGGGTTCTGGGTGTACGGTGAGGCCTTTCTGGACGATGTGCTTTCCCACTATGATCTGGCTACGCAAGGTCTTAGGGATCGCTCCTTCGAGCATTTCTGGGGAATCGCCATTCAGATCTGGCTCGATTCACTGGATGGCATATCAGGCGTTGCGGGTCACTTTTTCCATCCATCGACATGGACGAAAAGGCCACTTTCCGATTGGCCTTTGTCTCAATACCGAATTTTGGAGATGTGAAATGAATGATTCCCTGTCATATTCAGTTGCGGTAATTGCAGATATTCACGGCAATGTCGCTGCACTCAACGCTGTCCTTGAGGATCTGCAAAGCCAATCCTATGATCGTCTGGTGGTCGCTGGCGACTTGGTGCTGAACGGACCCCGCCCAGTCGAGAGTCTTGACACGATACGAAATCTGGGTGCTCCCACGATTTACGGGAACGCAGACCTGTTGGTCTTTGATGAACAGTATTCCGAGGAAAGACTGGACTGGGTGAGAGAGAAGCTAGGAACAGATGGCTTGAGCTATCTGAAGGGTCTGCCCTTTGAGCACCGGATAACGCCACCAGGAGGGCAGTCTCCGGAGGATGATCTTCTCATTGTCCACGCAACGCCTACTGATGTGGCCGGTTTTTTGGTTCTTCAACCTGATCAGGATCCGTTCAGGCTTCTGACCGTTACGCCAGAAGAGGAGGCCAGGACACTGCTGGGGGATGCGAAGGCCAATCTGATTGTGGCAGGCCACCTTCACTACGCGTCCTATGGCGTTCCGTGCGGTCAGCGATATAGCATCATTGATTCAGTTGGGTTTCCGTTTGATGGGGATCATCGAATCGGATATGCCAGAGTGTGGTGGGATGGGCAGGAATGGCATGTGGAGAATCACAGATTGAGTTACGATTACCACAAGGTTGTGGAGGATGTCAGGTGTTGTGGTGCACCTTTTGGTGAGTTGTCAGCCCAAAGGATTCTTCAAACCAGATTCAGGCCGGTAATGTAGAATCGGAAGCCTGATGGTACGCGCTGTATGTCTGTCCGTGATAGGCGCGATGGGGCCGCCAGACGTGTAACAATGTGTGCCCGAACCTTTAACACGACCGTGTGTGGCTTGGTGCATCCGCACCTCCGCCCAACTGCCTCCGGCAGTTCGCGCACGGCGGGAACGTTAGGCGTCATTGGCCCAGAGAGGGGTTTCATTTTCCCAAATGGCTTCGTCTATGAACTCCGTGGCGCAGGTGCGCCCGATTATCGTCATAGGGCCGGAACGAAGCGGAACCTCCGTGGCCGCGGAGATGATCTTGGCGTGGGGGGCATATCCTGGAGAACCCGAGCGTCTCCGAAAGGCTGATGTCCATAATCCCAGAGGCTACTTTGAGTATCTCCCTATCTGGGATTTCTTGTCCAATTTGGGTGTGAATTGGTGGGCCCCTGGCTTCCAGGAGAGGCTTTCCGAAAAAGCTTCCGATCCGCATCATCGGCAGAGGGCCGCCGAGCTGGTGGCTCAGATGGAGAAGGGAGGAAGGTCCTGGGTCTGGAAAGATCCGGCCCTCAGTTTCTTTCTTCCGTTCTGGAACCGTATCTGGAAGGATCCCATCTACGTCGTGTGTGTCCGAAATCCATCAGATACTGCAAGATCGTGGGCGAAGTTCACACTGCCCAGCGATGCACGAGACAAGGATCCATTTATCCAAGCCAATCTCTTGAGGTGGCACTACATCATGCTTCTCATCCTCAGCAACACGGAAGATGTGGTATCGAAGATTTTTCTGTCGTATGAAAAGCTGATGAAAGATCCTGCCAACGAGGCCCGAAAACTGGCGATGTTCCTCAACGCTGAGTGCGGAATGATAGATTCGGGTTCGTTGAGTACCTCTGCGATGGCCGGGGCCGTTGATCCACAACTTTGGCACAATCGTAGCGGCGTAACACCGGAGGCCAACTTACACTTGGCAAATCTCTATGGCTTCGTTGCTGGCAAAACTGTGATACCCTCAGAACCATTTCGTCCAGAGGATTTTCCATTGCCTCCTGGATGGAGAGAAACTGTGGTCACAAGCGAGCGGCAAGCAAGGATCTACAGAGACAAGTCTGGGCCAACGAACGCCTAACACGAGCACCCCGGCTCCGGGCCATTCGGCCCTCCGCCCAACCGTTGTGCGGTTTGAGGGCACTGAAACGTTAGTAGAAATCAATATTGAGAGTTATCACCTTCAAAAAGGAGTTGTTCATTGTCGATAGAATGTCCTGAGGATTTCGAGGGCCTTGCACAGGCAGGGCAGGTGGTCGCCGCCACATTAAAGGCAATGGCGGGTGCTGTTCGCGCCGGAGTAACAACAGCAGAAGTCGATCGCGTTGGTGAGTCGGTGCTCAATCGATACGGGGCAATGTCCGCACCTCGGCTGTTTTACGGTTTTCCTGGTGTCAATCTTATCAGTGTCAATGATGAGATCATTCACGGTATTCCGGGGGATCGAGTGCTGGAACAGGGTGACATTGTAAGCCTGGATGTCACCGCCGAACTGAACGGCTACATTGCAGATGCAGCAACCACCATCCCGATTCCTCCATATTCCGCTAAAGCCGATAGATTGTGTCGATGTGCCCGTACGGCATTCGAAAAGGCGGTGGCCGTAGCTCGTGCAAACAAACCGATTAATTGCATCGGCCATGCCGTAGAGCACGAGGTGAAACGACAGGGATTCTGGGTTGTCAGTGAGCTTGCAGGGCACGGGGTAGGTCGGGTTATCCATGAAGATCCCATCGTTGCAAACACCTACAATCCGCTCGATTCGAAGCCGCTTACGACTGGTCTTGTGATCACCATTGAGCCTATGATTGCCGAGCATCCAGCCCAAGCCGTTGAAGATTGCGACGGCTGGACAGTGAAAACCTCAAATGGATCTCTTTCGGCTCATTTTGAGCATACTGTCGTTATTACCGATGGCCGGCCTATTTTGCTAACTGCGGCCTGAGCGGCTTGACTTCTGCTATCGCACGAATCTTCAGCAGTCCACTGGCACGAACAAGAGAAACAGCAGAGATCATCGCCACCATTTTGAGTATTAAATTTGGGCAGGACCACCGGCATTATCCTGGAGGCATACAACATGAGTGACGGGTCTGGGGCCGACCTTGAAACCGTACCTGTCCGGCAAGGCTACGCTCGTTGGTCTGAGACGTACGATACGCAGGACAATTCCTTGATCATTTTGGAAGAGCCGCTATTGCGATCCCTGTTGGGGGATGTCCAAGAACTCAGCGTCGCTGATATCGGCTGCGGTACGGGACGTCATACCCTCTATCTGTCAGAAGCAGGTGCCAGGGTGACCGCAATTGACTTCGCTCCAGAAATGATGGCGTAAGCTACTGAGTTTCCAGAAGATTTTGATCTTGGTTGGCCGATGTTATTACTCATGAGGTTGGGAAAACCTCTATCCGGTCCCCCACAGGGTGCTTAACACGTCCACATAGAACTGCATCCGTTCTGGTGTTTATGTAATCGAGCCAACAAGCTCGTGAGAGGCCGTTTTGGGCAGAGCACTACAGTCATTTTGGAGGCTGCCTTGCTGGACACCAAGTTGATCTTTGTGGAAGGAATCCCTGGCTCCGGAAAGACCAATACAGCAGAGTTCCTTTGCTCGCAGCTTGAACGAAACGGGATACCAGTCGCACACATTCACGAGAAGGATCCAAATCATCCAACTCGGATGGAGTGGCAAGGCAAGGCCTGCCAGATAGAGGAGAGTCTGGAAAGATGGCGAGACTTCACCGCCTCAAGAGCGCAGAACGATTCGGTCACCGTCCTCGATGGCCAGCTATTTCATCGCAATACGGCAGAGCTGTTCTTCAACGACGTTGAACTGGTCACAATCGAGAACTACGTTCGAGGAGTCATTGATGCAGTTTCGCAACTCAACCCGACTGTGGTTTATCTGATGCAGTCTGACGTGCCGAGTTTCCTGCGACGTACCTGTGATGACCGGGGAAATCGCTGGGAGAATACCCAGATCAACCTCAAGGTCACCACACGGGCTCGGGCTAAGAGGAATGGGTGGAGAGGATTCGCTGGCTACGCCCAACTCTATACCGCGTTTCGAGAGATGACGGATGAGTTAATTGGCAAGCTGGACGTCCGAGTATGCAGAATCGATATGACCGACCATCAATGGCCTGAATACCTGACGACAATCCTTTCCCACCTATCGCCAGGCCTCCAGGAGAAGGACATATCGCACAATCGTCTGGCTGCCACATACGGTGATCTATGCATCTTCCGGTGTGATGGTCTTCATGGCATTACCCAATGTGAGACGATCGCCAATGTAGCCCGAGACCTGAAGCTTATTCGGAATCCCGACCTGCTCAACCTGGATGGGCTCAATGTAGAAAGAGTGGGCAGAGACATTTACATGCTCCACAACGACTCACTACAGAGTATTGCATCCCTAAACAGAATCAAAACTGTACCAAGGGATCTCCGCGTGGACGGCCATCCAAAGCTGGCGTCGCTGGAGGGGCTTCATAGGATTGAGTCTGTTGATGGTCGCTTGCTGATCGTATCTAACCACTCCCTGCGAGACTTGCAGGGGCTGCGAAGCCTACGGTACGTCTCCCGCGGCATACATGTTACGGGCAACAATAACCTTGCTGTGCTCAATGGTCTGCAAGCACTAAAGGAAATTGGAGGCTTCCTCTACATACGCCAGAACGAACAACTGGAGAGTCTGGAAGGCCTGGAGCATCTTGCATCCATCGGCGGCCATTTGGAAATCAGCAACAATCCACGACTAAGAAGTCTGAGAGGACTGGAGAACCTGGCTCACCTGGGTGGCAGGCTTATTATAGGC
Organism: Gemmatimonadota bacterium; assembly: GCA_026706845.1. NCBI lineage: Bacteria > Pseudomonadati > Gemmatimonadota > Gemmatimonadota bacterium. Next base: position 7,424 of record JAPOXY010000041.1, on the reverse strand, counting down.
AAAAATGAGATCTTGAGTAAGGCTGAGATTGATGACTTTGTGGCGCAAATCAAAGAGAGAGGTTCCCGGGGGACCTTTCCACAGAGCTTCTCCCGCCGTAACGAAGTGAGCACGCCGCATAACACGACTGTGCACGGCTTCTCCCATTCGGCCTTCGGCAACCCACCTTCGTTGCGCTCGGTGGGTTCGCAAGTGGCCAGAACGGTTAGATGCAATGGTGTAGCATTCGACGGATGGAGATAGTAAATGAACAACAATCTTCCGAAAGCCATCCTATTTGATCTGGACGATACGATTCTCGCGTTCTCCGAAAGTGCAGATCCGACTTGGCGAAGAATATGTAGGAAGTTTGCACCACGAACTGGCGGACAAACCCCTGAGGAGCTCTTCGAGGCCATAGAAGCCAGCCGTACTTGGTTTTGGGCAGACGCGGAGAGACATCACAGAGGACGTCTTGATCTACGGAGTGCTCGGCGAGAGATCGTCTCAGGAGCTTTTCGTCAACTACGGATCGATGATCCTGACTTGGTGATCGAAGTATCAGATTCATACACGTCTGAGCGAGAAGACATGGTTGCCCCGTTTCCAGGAGCCATCGAGACCCTCCGTACACTTGGGGACAAGGGAGTTCCTCTGGCTATGATCACAAATGGGACTGCGGAGGGTCAGAGACGGAAGATCGACAAATTCGGTCTGTCGGCCTTCTTTCAATACATCCTTGTCGAGGGTGAATTCGGAGTAGGGAAACCTGATGAACGTGTGTATCTCCAGGCCCTCAAGAAATTGGGCGTTGAGCCAACGGATAGCTGGATGGTGGGAGACAATCTGGAATGGGACGTGGAAGCCCCTCAGCGTCTTGGGATCTACGCAATCTGGGTGGATTTTGAAGGCAAGGGCTTGCCGAAGTCTGCTGCCCCTGATCGAATCGTAACAAATATCTCTCAAATCCTCGAGCGATAGAATGCTCCACCACAGCCTCTAACACCGTGCCCCCGGCTCCGGGCCATACGGCTCTTCGCCCAACCGCTTCGTGGTTCGGGAGTACTGAAACGTTATGTGGCATTGGCAAAATCTCAGAAGCGGTATGCAGACAAGACAAAAACCAACCCCTATCAGCATCTTCAGATTACGAAGCACTGACGGATCCAATGGATGGTGGAGGAGTAAATGCAAATCGACATCATAAAGAAGCGTGTTCTATGATTATGTTGGATTCGCGTAGGGCATCTGTTGGGCAATCTGGAGAAAAAGCTAGTGACTGAAGTCAGATACGACAGGCCAATTTGGGCGGGTAGAATCCCCCGGCAGAAAATCGCGGAGCTCTATGCTAAGGACGCTCAAGGAATCCGGGATGAAGAGCTAATCAACGAAGTGGGGATTGGCCTGCTTGTGAGAATCGAGAGTATTTTCCAAGCAAGGGATGCGAACAACGGGCTCGCGAGATGTCCCCACTGCCAACGTGGGCTTGAGCACAACTTCGACAAGGAGTTCTTACTTCGCTGTGAATCGTGTAACTGGGAATTGACGTGGGCCGAATATCAGAAGTCGTTTCGAGGCAAACACCTTATTGCATCCGGCATGACTGCGTTCCTTAAAGAATACGTGCAAAAGTATAGGGTCGCGCGATCAGTTCAAGAAAAAATGATCCTGATCGATACTCTGATTCACAGGTATCACTGGGAACTCGAAGGCGGACTGTCGGGGCCGGGAGCACGCGATCTCATCGGCGGGAAGCCTAACGAGATAATCGACTTCCTGAACAATCTCAGCTATGGTTCCAAGAGTAGCCCAGAGATCCTGTCCACACGACAAGAATGGCTGGACAAGGTGAGGACGAGTAGAGAGCAATATGCCTCAGCGGCCAAGGAACGCAACCGGAAGAAAGCAAAAAAGACAGAACGGGAGCGCTTGAAGAGGAGGGTACGAGAAGTAATGCTCGCCAGGAGGCGTGATCGACAAAAGCGCTAATTAATCAACCCGTCCGCCGGACACATTGCCTACGCTATGCTACGGCAACATCAGGCATCGCAAGACGTTAGTGGCCATGCCGAAGTCGAGAAAGGTCACCGGATGAATCATTCAGACATTTCTTGCCGAGTTGCGACCAGATTAGACGTCGAATCTCTGCTAAATCTCTTTCCTCAGATCACGAGCCGCCCCCATAGTCTTTCGGCTAAGACTCTCGGACTCGAAGAGTCGATCCGGATCTTCGATGAGATGTCTGACTACGGCAACATATTCATTGTTGTGGGCGAATCGGACAAGGGAATAGTCGCCTCCCTCATAATGGCAATCGTTCCGAATTTTACTTACGAAGGGCGTCCTTGGGCTATCATCGAGAATGTCGTTGTTGCACGCGAACAAAGAGGCAAAGGATTTGGGAAAAAACTGATGACATTTGCGATTAACCTTGCCGAAGAGAAGGGCTGCTACAAGCTACAGTTACTCAGCGGTCCAAACGAAGATCAGGTGGGATTCTATAGAAGCCTTGGAATGCAAGATGGGACGAGTCGTGGATTTAAGAAGTATTTCGTGGAGCGTGAGTAGGGAGGGAGCACGGTCACTAACTCCAGGCTTGCGGAACCTTTCCACAGAGCTTCTCCCGCCGTAATGAAGTGAGCACACCGCATAACACGACTGTACACGGCTTTGGGCCTTCACCCAACAGTTAGCGGAAATCGCGGTAGTTAATCCTCTTTGGCAGGTCCCCATGCCCCCATTGGCTTCCAGCTACTACCTGGAGAGAATCAGAAACGCCTTTCCAGATCTCATGTGGGCAAATTACCGAAGAGTTCAGACCATTGCCGATCCCGATCATGTAATGATTCTGTTGGACAATGGCATCGCTTTCCGATTCGAGAACGATGAGGAAACAAATCTGACGAGGGAGCGGATCGTCCTGGATGCCCTTAGAATCAACTTGAAGGCAATACCCATTCCCGACTATGCATTCGTGCCGAAGGCGTCAGATTTTGCTGGATACCACACAATTTCGGGGACTCGGCTCTCGCCGTGGCGGTTTTGGAGACTTTCCAAAGCGAACCGCAGCGAGGCCGCTCAGAGGCTGGGTGTTTTCATCAGCGAACTCCACAGCTACCCGGTCGCGAAGGCACGAAGCCTCGGCGTAGAAGAGGGCGATGCATCGGTTAGACGCCGCATGATGTGGAAGGAGCTATTCGCTGAACGGGCTGACGAGATCCAACGTGAGGTCCGCGATGTTTTTGAAGCATGGATTGAGAGAAGTGAAAGCATCAATCATTCATACGAGCCTGTGCTGGCTCATAACGACCTCTGGTACAAACACATCTATCATGATCCCTCGACCGGAAGACTTACTGGGATCATAGACTGGGGAGACATCGAAATCACGGATCCCGCTAAGGATTTCTATGGGTTCTGGATATACGGAGAGTCATTCCTCGACGAGGTCTTGTCGCACTACGCATACTGTGACGCAAATCTAAAAGACAGATCCTTTGAGCACTTTTGGGGAATCGCAATTAGTAGCTGGTTTAGCCGCCCCCCAGGCGGACGATTCTTCAGGCGATCAACGTGGGAAGGTAGGCCGACCTCGGAATGGCCTATGGGGCAGGTGCGTTGATGGCAGGTCCCAAGTTTGGTAGACAAACAAATTTAGTCTGCCATTATCAACCATTTCTACACCATATAATCCCTGCGAGATAAGTTTTCTGGCGGGGATTCTTTTCAAGAGCCGTCGGCCTTCGTCCACCCCCTGCTCGGTTCGCAAGCCATAAACCGTTAAATGTAATGAGAAATACATATTATCGGGATCACGCCAATGATCAGAACTGCAAAAGCTGACGAAAATGAAGAATTGAGTAACCTTGCAATGCGCTCAAAAGCGCATTGGAACTACGAGGCAGATTTTCTTGAAGCATGCCGCCAGGATCTAACTTATACCCAACAAGATATTAGCCATCACACCGTCTATGTGGTAGAAGAAATGGGACAGGTCGTCGGCTTTTATAGGTTAGAAATCAGGGAGAATGGACTCGAACTGTCTGATTTATTTATTGAGCCAAGCAAAATAGGCCAGGGATATGGAAAGAGACTTTGGGATCATGCGATTGATCAAGCGAGACAGTTAGGTTTTCACAAATTGTCTATCCCCTCAGACCCATATGCAGAATCATTTTATTTATCAAGAGGTTCCGTTCGAATTGGAGAAGTAACTTCCGGGGCGATTCCGGGACGCACTATTCCCTTATTAGAATTTGCACTTAAACAGAGCGACTGAAACAAGCCGAGATATCACTACATTTAACACAGCGATTCACGCGGCGTCGCTTATGTTTCTTAGTGAGTGGGCTCACATCTTCGGGATACAACCTCTGAAGAGAAGAATTCCCGCAAGGTCGGAGATACATAGATTTGGTATGAATTACCGTAACAGTTCGTTAATCCCGTAGTTACACGCAATTTTCCCCGCCCCAGAAAAACAAAACACCTGTAGCAGACAGGCAAAGACAGAACAGCCTTCCACCCCAACCTCCTTTTCATACTCTACCTCAATAATCCCCAGAGTGCATCCATTATGTTGATTTCATGAGAACTGAAATTGCCAATAACCGAAATCACTTCTTTGAGGGCAGATACATGCTGAAAAATTATCTCAAAATAATGCTGAGAAACCTGATAAACCATCGTTTCTACTCAGCTCTGAACATTATCGGATTAGCCATTGGTTTGGCTTGTTGTATCCTGATAGGCCTCTATATCGACTATGAATTAGGTTTTGATCAGAACCAAAGGAATCGAGATCAAATTTACAGGGTGATTCGAGAGACTAAAACAGTTGACCAAGCAGCTTTTAGTGAGCGCACATTAGGAGGTCTCGTAGAAGTCTTGAATCAGGATGTATATCCTGAAATTTCTGAGGCTTTGCGTATCCATCGCTGGCAAAGAACAATAATTGCTGACAATAAGAGAATATACAAACAAGCCTTTTGCCTTACAGACGAGAATGTTCTACAGGTTTTTGACTTTCCACTGATTCAAGGCGATCCCGAAACGGTTTTCTCAGAACCAGGTTCCGTTTTAATCACTCAAAGACTTGCACACAAACTGTTTGGCACTGAAAATCCGATTGGCAAAACCATTCTGATCGAGGAAGACGACAAAGATTATGCGCATCACGTTACAGGCGTCTTAAAAAATATGCCTGAGCAGACGGCCATTCGGTTCGATATTTTATCGGCGACTAAAAATGGGCGATGGCAAGAAAAATGGATGGCTTGGAAACCGAGAGGGGGGCGTCCTGTAGAAAGCTATATTTTGCTTAAAGAAGGTTATGATGCGAATCAACTTGAAGGCAAACTTTCAGATCTGATTCCGAAATACCTGGGCGAAGCAGCTGCAAATAACATTCAATATCATTTGCAGCCCCTAAACCGCATCCATCTATACTCCAATCATGATTATGGCATCAAAATTGAGAATCGTGGTACTCCAGAGACCAGTAAACCTCATGGTGACATTCAAAATGTGTATTTGTTTTCTTTGCTTGCTATTTTTATTTTAGTAATTGCCTGTGTGAATTTTATAAACCTAACAACTGCTCGTGCAATTGGGCGGAGGCGAGAGGTCGGGCTTCGTAAGGTTGTCGGTGCAAACCGATTGCAGCTCATCACACAATTTTTGGGCGAATCTATATTTTTTGCTTGTATGGCGCTTATCTTGGCTTTGGTGTTGGTAGAATTGGCATTGCCAACTTTCAATTCGTTTTTTGATCGCGCTATTACACTCAATGTCAACACAACCCAGTTATTGCTCAGCCTTTTCGGTCTTATATTCATCGTCGGTATTCTGGCAGGGAGTTATCCGGCATTTGTCTTATCGACATTTCGCCCTGTTTCAATGTTGAGAGGTAAATCCGCTACAAACGTCTCTACTCGGCTTCGCAAGAGTTTGGTTGTAGGACAATTTGCTCTTGCCATTTTATTGATGGTTGTCACTTGGGGTGTTTACAGTCAACAGAAATTTCTTCGAAATAAGAATCTGGGATTCGACCGCGAGCAGATTATTGAAGTTCCAATTTTTGAGGCAGCGAATAGCAACCAGATGATCAATCCCACGCTTTTCAAGAGCCAATACAACGCCATCAAGCAGGCATTCACGACGCATCCCAATATTCTCAGAGCAACAACCACCCGTGGCCCTGTTGGAGAAGGAGCAACAGTAGAGACATTCCATCCCGAAGGAAAATCCACGTACAGTATGGATGTGATAATCGTGGATGAGGATTTTCTAGATTTCTATGGCATTAAATGCGTATCAGGCCGGAATTTCACGCGATCATATGCCGAAACAACAAACCCGCAAAGACTGAGGGAAAAATTAGACGAGCAGTTTATCTTGAATGAAACAGCGGTCGAGCAATTGGGTTGGACAAATCCAATAGGGAAACGATTTGCCTGGAAGGTTGGAGGCACGTTCTACCCAGATGGACTACGCTCCGGCACAGTCGTCGGTGTTGTCAAAGATTTTCATTACAAACCTCTTGACGAAAAAATCGGACGACTCGTATTGGTTGCAGAATTTCATGAGGCAAGGCTACTATACCTAGAGGTCAAATCTGAAGATTTATCTCAAACACTGGCATTTGTACAAAAAGTCTGGGAAAGGTATATACCCAATCGTCCATTCACATTTTCTTTTCTTGATGAGAATTTGGATCGAATCTATAAAAATGAAAGAAAACTGAGCTATATTTTTGGTTTCTTTTCAACCCTTGGTATTTTGATTGCCTGCTTGGGGTTACTTGGGTTGGCCACATTGAGTGCGCAATACCGTACAAAAGAAATCGGCATTCGCAAGGTATTGGGAGCGTCTGTATCCAATATTGTTATGTTGCTATCCAGTGATTTTGCAAAGTTGGTCGCACTTGCAAATCTCTTGGCCTGGCCGATTGGCTACTATGCCCTGTGGCAGTGGCTTCAGAATTATGCGTATCGGGTAGATCTTGGATTTGAGTTCTTTATGTTAAGTGGTATCTTGGCTTTCCTTATTGCCATGATCACAGTGAGTTTCCAGACAATGAAGGCAGCTCGATCAAATCCTGTAGATGCCTTGCGGAATGAATAAAAAAAACATGCTGATGTCGCCTGCTCTATTCCCGCCCCGATTGTAATTTGATGTAGGTGCCACCCAAAAAACTGCGTGTAACAGCCGGTTGACCGGCTCCGCTCCCTATGGACCAACCTGAAAAATCTCTAAGGAATACATGAGCAACCCGAAACCAAGACACGACAGGCCAACTTGGGCAAGTCGAGTTCCAAGAGAAAAAATAGCCCGCCTTTATGCAACTGATGCACAGGGCATAGTAGACGAAGAGCTTATTGAAGACGTGGGGATTGGACTCTTCGCTCGTATCGAAAGCATTTTCAAAGCACGAGAAGCCAGTG
>JAPOXY010000040.1:1568-6501 GCA_026706845.1 Gemmatimonadota bacterium | reverse complement strand
TCACAGACGATCAGGGCGGTGGATTTCACACCGCCGTCGGCACCATTCTCTGGCAAAAGGACAACACCTTTGGCGTCAATGTACCTATGGGAGGCGATTATCTCGTCTCTCGCAATGCGCGCGCTGCAACCACCTTCCCGGTCATCAGCGGGTACCACATCGAAAATGCTCGGATCGAAAATCTGACTGTAGATGGCAACCGCAAAAACAACCCGCACCTCAACGGTTGCCGTGGCGCCGGCATATTCCTCTACCGCGGGCACCACACTGTTCTGCAAAACTGCGCGATAAAAAATTATCACGGCGATGGCATCAGCTTCCAGCAGAGCCAGCACGTCACAATCGAAAACTGCACCTGCACGGGCAATACCCACCTGGGCCTGCACCCGGGCAGTGGTAGCCAGCACCCCATCATCCGCAATTGCCGCTCGGAAAACAACGGCCGCATTGGCCTCTTCCTCTGCTGGCGTGTCAAACACGGTGTCTTTGAAAATAACGATCTCATCGGCAATGGCGACACGGGCATCTCCATTGGTCACAAAGACACCGACAATCTGTTTTCCAGCAACCGATCATTGCGCAACGGCTGTGAAGGCATCCTCTTCCGCAACGAATCCGAACCCATGGGCGGGCATCGCAACACCTTTGAGAACAATCAGATCCTCGACAATGGCGACAAAAATAAAGGCTATGGCGTGCGCATCCTGGGCGAAACCCACGACCTCACCTTCACAAATAATCGCATTGGCAATGACGAAACAGCAACACAGCGCATAGGTGTTCACATCGGCGAAAAAGCCGACCGCATACACCTCAACAACAACGACCTGTCGGGCAATCTCGACGCCGAAATCGAAGACACGCGACAAGTCGTTTCTGTATAAATAAAATCCGCAACAACAGATCGTGCACTGCACGAAAAATAAAAGCTTTTTTTTTAGAAATTTGCATATATAGAAGAGGATGGAACAGACCGGCGAAATAAAGATATCTAATGTTGGCGTAATATGCCTATTGCTATCGACATTATTACTAATTCTCAGGAGGGTCTATCATGGGAAAATACGGAGATGCTGCTGTTCAGGCCACAACTCTGATTCGACAAGGCGGATATCACCCATGTGATGCTTGGAAGACTGCTATCAGACGTCAATTTCCTACCCAGAAATCCTCTCGTGAAAAAGGATGTCCGCGTGCAGCATATCTCGGCTTGTGCGAGGCAGGCATAGTCCGTGGCTCGGCCCGAGGTAACTATACGCGCTCTGTACTGAACAAACAGTATGCCATTGAAGCGGTTCGATTGCTTTGTTCAGACCGATCTCTTGCATCTGATAAGAACAGATTATGGAAAAAGGCTTTAAAAGGAGAATATAAAGTCGAGAATGATCAGATGGACGTTGTGTTGACTCTATGGCGGAATTGTTTGATCAAATGTAATACGTAGCAAGCCGCTATCGACAGGGACATAATGGAGGGCCTTCCCGTGGGAAAAATATCAGAAGAGTGCTAATCGTCCTTAAAGAAATGTTTGCGAAATAGATAATCTCACCTGATTAGAATTATTAAATACAAAAGCCCTGCTGTTGTGATGCGGTCGGTTTGAAGCTTGACAATGCTATTTTATTGTAATCTTGGAGCAAAAATGCCTTCATCAAAACCTGATACAGAACTCGAATATCTTCTCAAACTCCGTTTAGTTGTAGCTCGTTTTGGGGAAATGGACTACGCGATGTGGTGGAATACCCAGAGCATGTTGGGCCAATTGGGTAAAATGGCCTTAAGCCGTGGGTTGCCAAAAACACATCTATTTGCCCAAGCCCGAGTTGTTTTCTCTGTAGCACGCAGCCGGTGTGCCGAGGTCTTTGATCCACCTGGCTGCATGACCCTTTGGTATCTGCCTGCAAATATCGAGGATGAGTTCGAAACACAGTGGCAAAGCTGGCTGGACGACATAGACACATGGGTACCATTTTTTGAAGCACTTGAGACAAGGCGAGGGGATGATCTTCTGCAGCTTTTGGAAGAACTGACTCTGGTGTCGTCTACCCAAAGTGAGACCGTTCGCAATCTGCGTCGATCGGCCGAAGGTCGGGCGGTTCAACTCCCTGGCCTGTGTTCCCCTGATGCAGATACTTTTGCGCTCCTGGCTGCGGGTTTCTCAAAAGGTGAACCTGGAAATCCGGTGGTGCCTTATGCACGGTTGGAGCATACAGCGTGATTCCAAAAGAAAAGCAACTAAGAAAATTGTCTACGCGCCTCATCCGAAAAGGGGCACTGATTGAAGATACTTATTCTGCTTTCCAGCATTGGGATTTAGACCGTTCAACAAAAGAGAATCTGCAAGCTATTCGGGACACGAATTCGATTGGCGCCAGTAATGCAGCATGGTTGAAAGAAATCATCGTGACCCTCTCAAGTCGTTTTACACAAGAAGTCAATTTTGAACCTCTGGTGATACTTGCTGAAAAGGGCCTCTATCTGGAAGCCTGGAAGCCGTGTTTGCTCTGGCACATTGGTTCTATTGATACTCTGTATTATGAATTTGCAACGGAATGGTTATTTGAGGAGTATAAAGCGGGCACTTACTTGATGCGTACGGAAGATGTAGTGCCCTTTGTACGTAAAATCACTGATGGGCGCATTGCTTCAGGAAAAAATCTTACCGAATATGGAGCCACACGAGCCGGGCGCGATATGCTCCGAATGGCGAGTGACTTTGGATTGTTATCTGGCTCGACAGTTCGAGAGTTTGTCCCTTACCACTTGCCTGAAGAAAGCTTCCTCTACGTGTTACACGCCATTGCTGAACACGAATCTAATGCTAATCGAATTGTGCAGGCACTTGATTGGCGTCTGTTCTTGATGTATTCTGAGGATGTTGAACGTGAACTCCTCCGTTTGCACCAATTTCGAAAACTCGACTATCAGGTGGCAGGTAGCCTAGCCCAACTCAAACTGCCTTTTGACTCTCTAAAGGCATTTGCACAAGCGTGGACGCCATGAGCGATTGGAAAGACAGACTTACAAAGACGCTTGAGCCCGTATTGCGAACTCCTGATCCGCGGCCTGATATCAGCGCCTATCACGATATGCCTTATGCGATTTTTCGATATCCTCCAGAGGAGGAATTTGCTGTTCGGGCTGAGATATCGATGCTCAAGACCAGACTTGAGCAATCCGGCAAGCGTGTGACTATTATCTCGCTTGCCGAATGTCTGGTTGCCGCGCTGGAAGCCGAAGGCATTGATGCCCCGTCGCTCATTGAAGCAGAAAAATCTGTAGGTTTGGAAGAGACGGTTCACACTGTGCATGAAATTTTAAGCGATTATCAACCTCTGGATGCGCTTGTAGTTGAGAGGATGCCTGAAAATCCAGACCCCTTAAAAGACATCGTGATGATCACTCGTTCAGGAGCGTTGTTTCCAATGTATCGGACCTCTTCATTGCTCGATCAGCTTATGGGCAGCGTTCAACTTCCAAGTGTACTCTTTTATCCAGGTGAATTGGATGGCGCAGCTGGTCTGAAGTTTATGGGTATTCTCGACGCTGAGCACAATTATCGACCCAAGATTTTTTGAAAGGCCCCCCATGCCACAGCTTGTCAAAGATCTCTTTGCCAGCGACATCTATCGCCATATTGAGGAAGTTATCAAAGTCGATCAAACGGATGAGCAGATCATTCGAGATGAGATTGACGAATACTACGCCACCGAGGCCATCCGCAATTACTATGCGGAAATCCTGGAGCGCTATCAGGAAACGCCCAACAAACCCCACGAAGGAGTGGGTATCTGGGTATCGGGATTTTTTGGGTCTGGTAAGTCCAGCTTTGCCAAGATGCTGGGTCTGGCACTGGAAAACCGCACCGTACTCGGCAAAGGAGCAGGAGAATTATTTGGACGGCGCACAGGAGACCCGAGGATTCAGGCGCTTTTGTCCAGCATAACCGAACAGATTCCTACAGACGCTGTCATTTTTGATGTATCAACGGACCGTGGCATCCGCACCGGGAGCCAGACCATCACTGAAATCATGTATCGGCTGTTTCTGCAAAGCTTGGGTTATGCCCGTGATCTGGATCTCTCCGAACTAGAGATTACGCTGGAAGCCGATGGTGAATTAGAGGCATTCAAAGAGAAGTACACTGAGATTTTTGATAAAGATTGGAATGCGGAAAAAGGAAAGGTTGCGTTTGCGCTGCAACAGGCAAGCCGGGTGATGCACGAACGGGATCCAGATACCTTTCCGGAAGTTGATAGCTGGCGTGAATCGGCACGCGGACGGGCCGACATTACACCGGGCCTTTTAGCAGAAAGATGTCAAGAATTGGTCGCACGGAGGCGGCCTGGTAGAAGCCTGGTTTTTGTGATTGATGAAGTCGGACAGTTTGTGTCGCGTGATGTTCAAAAAATGCTTGATCTTCAGGCTGTGGTGCAAAGCCTCGGACGGGTCGGACGGGGTAAGATCTGGCTCATTGTCACTTCTCAGGAGCAGCTTACAGATCTGGTGGGAGGCCTGGATGACAGGCGGGTGGAACTCGCCCGTTTAATGGATCGGTTTCCGCTTCAGGTCCATCTGGAGCCTTCTGATATTTCTGAAGTAACCAGCAAACGCGTGTTGTCTAAAAATGCCGATGCCCAAAAAGCTCTGCGCGAACATTTTTCCCAGCATCGGGGACGCTTAACAGACAATACTCGGCTATCTGCGGATATTCAACTTCCCGAATTGACAACCGAGAATTTCGCCGATCTGTACCCTTTGCTGCCTTATCAGATCGACCTCATCATTCAGGTTGTTTCGGGATTGCGCACACAGGGTGGCGCGGGTAAGCATGTTGGTGGCGCCAATCGAACCATCATCAAGCTAGCGCAGCAATTGCTCATCCATCCAGACGTGCAAATTGCCGAAAAAACCATAGGTGCATTGGCACGTA
>JAPOXY010000040.1:0-1558 GCA_026706845.1 Gemmatimonadota bacterium | reverse complement strand
CTATGATCTGGTATCGGGGAATATTGGTAGTGAAATTCGAGGCAAAATCTCAGCGATCGAGGATCAAGTTGATCATCCGCTTGCACAATCTGTGGCCAAGGCAATTTGTTTGTTGCAGTATGTGCTCAGTATCCATCGTACAGCAGAAAATATTGCTGCTACACTGCATTCTGCTGTGGATGCCGATTCTTGCCTTCCAGATGTGAAAGAGGCGCTCGCAGCGCTTGAAGCAGCACACCTTGTACGTCTCGGAAATGATGGTTACCGCATCCCTTCACCAGCAGAGGATGATTGGGAACGCCAACGGGCTACACTGAATCCAAAACCCGGCGATGTACACCGCATCCATGCACGTATTCTCACCGCTATGTGGCAGCCAGCACCACAACATAGTTTCTTAGATACGAAGGTTTTTCGTGCAGGACTTTTCCTCAATGGGCGTGCGGCATCCAAGGATGAAGGCGATATTCCGGTTCATCTTGCCTTGGCAGAGGCAGGTCAAGAATTTGATACCACTGTTGAGGAAATGCGCATCCGTAGCCAAACAGAAACCAAGAGTATTTTCTGGGTTGCTGCGCTTGATGGGGCTATCGATAGGGAAACGGTTGAAGTATTCCGGTCGCAGGAAATTCTGAGCAAAAAAGAACGAAGTGCACAGACTAAGGATGAAACCGCCTTGGTTTCAGAGGAAAAGCGTCGACAGGAACGACATCAAAGCGAATTGCATCGTTTGACTCGACAGGCCTGTCTTAGTGGTACTGTCTATTTCAGAGGCAATGATCGCAGCCCAGATGCAACATCAGACGATGTCGGCAAAACCGCATCTGCACTGCTTGCCCAAGCCCTTCCTGAAGTCTATGATCGATTTAAAGAGGCTGCTGCACTTGTCCAGAAGAAAGACTTCGACGTGCTGATGACCAACGAAAATTTGCTGGGCTTGACACCTGTCTTCACGGACCTTAATCTTGTGCGTGATGAAAATGGCAAACCGGTTTTCAATACGGATACTGGGCCTCTTTCAGAGGTTTTGGCCAAGATTGAGAACCGGGCCAACTATGGTGAAAATGCCACAGGTCGTTACCTTTCAGATGAATTTGCAAAAGAGCCCTTCGGCTGGGATTTTGATGTCGTAAAATTGTTCGCATTGTGTCTGTTGCGTGCAGGTAAAATCGCAGTGACCAGCAAGGGACAGATTATTGAGTCGGCACGAAGCATTGAAGCGCAAAGTATCTTTCGGAACAATAACCTCATTCGCAGTGCATCTTTTCAGCCCAAACAGGGCGAAACAGAATTTAAAGATCTGGTCACGGCAGCCAATGCGTTTAAGACAATTTTCGGCACTGAAATTTCTGAGCTTGAAACAAGTGCGGTCGCAACAGCAATTAGAAATGTAGTTGCTGATCAGGAAGAAGGTATAAGTGAGATGTACACCCTTCTGACCCGTAATGACTTGCCAGGCACCGACATGCTGCAAGATGCCCTCAATGGGGTTGCGACCATTAGCCGTGGCAAAGAAAGCCAAGCAATTATGACGTTTAACAATTCATATAAAGAACTT
>JAPOXY010000039.1 GCA_026706845.1 Gemmatimonadota bacterium | reverse complement strand
GCGAATGACGGACCGCATCAAATCGGCATCCGCATCGAAAAGTGCATCCAGAACCCCCCCGACAACGGGATCCTCTATTATCGTACTCGGCATTTCACCCACAGCAGCGCCTTCGGAAAAAAGTTGGTGCCGGTAAACCTGCGCGCCCGCAGAACCCACGATATCATTCATCCGCATATCCTTCACATAAGGAATCAGAGCTTCTTCGAGCAACCCAGGATCCACACTGTTCAGCAATTCGGCACACTTATTTGCATCCCCCAGCATAGATAGTGCCCGAAGCCATTCAAACGATACCTTTGACCGAACCTCGGCACTGTCCATAGGCTCTAACGTGTCTTCCACAGTGCGCCGAAAAGTACCCGGCGTCATAGCGCGTATCAAATGGGCGTTAAAATCCTGCCGCTCCGGGTCATAATCAATCAGCCCCGTCAACATCTCTGTAGGCAAATGCGCCACCACATCTGTCGAATAGCCCGGATTGCCATCTTCATCCATACCCGTTATCGACAGCATATTCTCTGGGTCTTCATCCAGAACAACGAGCGCGGCCTGCGCTTCAACCGTCAAAGTCTGCACCAGTGCCCTGGCATCTTCTTTTTTTCCTTCGCGAAGCAGTTCGCGTATCCGGCTGCTCTGCTCTGCCAATTCCATAAATCCGGTTGACCACGCACCGACTACCAATCGGTCTTCACGAACCTCGATAGGTTTCACTTCGGGTTCTTCTTCATAAACCGCGTTGCCCGCCAAATGAGATTTGAGACGAATCTTCCCCCTTTCTACTTTGTCCTTACACGTCACGCACAGGCGCGTATAAGGAACGGCCTTGAGGCGTTCTTCCGAAATAACCGCCTCGCAAATGACACACCTCACCCCCGTCCCGCCATCGAGCGGCTGTTGTGCCATATTGCCCTCCATTGGGGTTTTGAGAACCCTCCGCACACATTGCGGAGACGACAGAATCACAGCGGAGATAAATGTAATCGAATAAACGTGGAATGTCAACTTTTAACTTACTGTTTATCAAAGATTTACAAACTTGACAAACAAGGCAAAGTACGTTATATTAATACCGTCGCCGAAGAGATCACATCCAATCTCTTCGGCGTTTTTTTATTGAGCCACAACAAACAAAGGCCCGATGCAACAATCCCGATCGAGCCTTTTATTTTCTAACGGGCGCTACATTCTGTTTCCTATCGAACAACATACTGATATCCAGGGCCTTCACCGAATGCGTAAGCGCACCCACTGAAATAAGATCCACGCCCGTTTCTGCAATTGCCCGTACGCTATCTAAGGACACATTGCCCGAGGCTTCCAATTCGGGTCTTTTGCCTTTTAATTTTTTCACCTTTTCCACGGCTTCACACATTTCATCCAGGCTCATATTGTCCAACATCACGCGATCCGCGCCCAAAACGAGAACCTCATCGAGTTCTGATAGCGTTTCCACCTCCACCTCCACGGGCACTTCTCGACCTTCGAAATCCATCCCTTTCCACACCGAAAGCAGTGCCGGTCCAATACCGTCCGCTGCCTCAATGTGATTCTCCTTCATCAGCACCATATCGAACAATCCGACCCGATGATTTACACCACCGCCCGCAACAACGGCATATTTATCTAATAATCGCAATCCCGGCGCAGTCTTGCGCGTATCCAGAATCTGCGTCTGTGTCCCTTTTACGGCCTCTACAAACTGTGCCGTCATCGTTGCAATACCCGACATACGCTGCAAAAAATTCAACGCGACGCGCTCACCTGTCAACAGACCACGCGCCGGACCAGAAACCTCAGCCAAAATATCGCCATCCGCAACGCGCTCGCCATCTTCGACATGTGCCTCGAATACAATCGCTTCCTCTACCGCTTCAAATACCCATTGCGCCACATCCAATCCCGCAATCACGCCATCTGCCCTCGCAATAATTTTCGCCTTCGCCTGCTTTGTCAATGGCACGGTCCATTTTGTCGTAATATCCCCATCCCCCACATCTTCTAATAGTGCTCGCTCAATTACTGGCATAATATCTTTTTTATTCAACATCTCAAAAGTCCTCTGGTATATCAAACACCACCCCATCCCTCTTTTTATCGTAAAATATGATTTTTATATTTATGGATTCCGCTAAATTTTGGGAGCGATAGGTACTCGGCTTAATAGAATACGCTTCCTCTCCCACGAATCCATCTATGCCCTGGGATTCTTCGTAAGGTTCTGCCAAACGGTAATTGCAGCCTTTCATCTCGGCCAGTTTTTTCAGAATCGCCTCCTGGAATCTGAGTCCGGTGAAGGTCTTGACAAGAACCAAATCCTCTACCCAGGACCTCACCAAATCCCGGTCAATTTTGGGAAACACCACGCTGAAATTCTCTATCATTGAAATTATTTTATCTGTCGCGTCATCAATTGCATCGGGATGTTGTTCTTGATACCACATAACCCATTCTTCAAAAGTTTGCCCTGGAAATTCCTGAATCAGATCGCTCATTTGCCCAACAACTCTTGGTCGCGTACCCTGTGAATTTTGATTTGCGAGATTCATCAATTGGGTCGTGTACTTTGGAAAATCGCGGACAGGTGCGCTCACGTATTCCTGAATCTCAGCATTTTTCAATTTAATTTCCATCCATAATCCTTTGTACGATATGGGATCATTACCTACTTAACAGATCGAGTTGAGTTTCACTTTTGTCCAGAGATTCTATGGTCATTTTGTTTTTACTCTGGTCATATATACTCTGAGGTTTCTCAGAATACGCGACTTCAAAGATATTATCATCAGACTCTCGCACCTCCTTTAAGCCATTCAACAAAATGGACTGTTCCTGGCTCGTCACCACGGGACACCCATAATACCTGTTCGTATATTTCAACGGTCCCGACGTCTGGATTCGATCTTCGACAAATTCAAAATGTCTCCTCAACCTATCGCGCAAATAATCATTTGAAAAATCGACAATCTGTCGCGCCATCGGGCGAATTGCCTGTTGAAAACTTTTGTCAATTTCAACGCCAATACTATTGCGTCCCGAAGTCATCGCAGCAGCAATTGTAGTACCCGTACCCAAAAACGGATCGAGAACCACATCGCCTTTCACAGAGTACATATTGACCAGACGATAGGCCAATTCATAAGGAAACGCGGCACTCCTCAAACGCGACAACTCATCGGAAAGCCTCTGTCCCGTACCCTTAATATCCATCCAAACATCCGAATACCAGATATTCCTCTCCTCCCAAAACAAAGCGCTCTCGCGCCTGTTCTGTTTTTCGCATTCCGTCTTAAATTCCCTTTTAGAACCCTTTCTCAAAATCAAAATATACTCGTGTTCCAGAGTCACATAAGCACCAGCGGGTAACATACCCGATCCCATAAATTTATTGGGCGCGTTGGTTTGTTTTCGCCAGAGAATATCGGGAAGTGCTGAAAACCCGATATTTAAGAGATAATTCAAAATTCGCGCGTGATTTGGATACAAACAAAAATCACCGCCTACCTTCCGCGTCGCATCGCCAATATTGATACAGGCAAATCGGCCATCTTTTAAGACCCTGAACATCTCATCCCATACAGAATCGAGAATTTCATGCATCAACTCATGAGCCAACTTGCCATCCTCGATCTTTAACGCCTTCTGGACCTCCAAATTTTGGCTGCCAAATACATCATCCCACATGCCAATCATGGGATACGGCGGCGATGTCACCACCAGATCGACACTCTCCGAAGGGATCTCCTTTAAGTTTCTCGCATCCCGATAAAATATTTGATGGATCGTTTTCATAGATCTCTTACGCCACCTCTGCCTTTAACCTTGCAATCTCATCGCGATATTGCGCTGCCTTCTCAAACTCCAAGTTCTCAGCCGCTTCACCCATCTTGCGGGTCAATTCTTCAATTATATCCAGCCGATTGGCTCCCTCCACATACTCAGGCGATTCTTCGGCAACCAATGGCAACTCATCTGCCTTCTCATCTGCCACAGCCGTCGTCTGGAGAATCTCTTCTCTGGTCTTGTAAAGCGTCTCAGGCGTAATGCCGTGTATAAGATTATACTCCTCCTGCAATGCCCGGCGGCGATTCGTCTCATCAATGGCGCGCTGCATCGAATCCGTCACCTTATCCGCATACATAATAACCGTACCTCTGGCATTCCGCGCAGCTCTCCCAGCAGTCTGAATCAACGACCGCTCCGACCGCAAAAACCCTTCCTTATCAGCATCCAGAATAGCGACCAGCGACACCTCTGGCAGATCCAACCCCTCGCGCAACAAATTCACCCCCACGAGCACATCGAACTCACCCAAACGCAAATCCCTGATAATTGCCACGCGCTCGAGCGAATCGACATCTGAGTGCATATAGCGCGCCCTGATACCCAACTCGCGCATATACTCCGACAAATCCTCTGCCATGCGCTTGGTCAGCGTCGTTACCAGCACGCGATCACCGCATTCTACCCTGACCCGCGATTCTTCAATAAGATCATCAACCTGCCCGCGCACAGGTCGTACCACCATCTCGGGATCGAGCAACCCCGTCGGACGAATCACCTGCTCCACCACCACGCCCTGACACTGTTCCAATTCATAATCCGCAGGCGTGGCCGACATAAAAACAACCTGCGTTGCCTTCTGTTCAAACTCCTCAAAATACAACGGGCGATTATCCAATGCCGCGGGCAACCTGAACCCATGCTCTATCAACACCTCTTTGCGAGACCGGTCCCCATTC
This sequence comes from Gemmatimonadota bacterium, assembly GCA_026706845.1. NCBI lineage: Bacteria > Pseudomonadati > Gemmatimonadota > Gemmatimonadota bacterium. The sequence continues at coordinate 2,164 of JAPOXY010000039.1, read as the reverse complement.
CACATCCCGCGCAACTGCGGAATCGTCACATGGGATTCATCCAGCACAATCAGAAAATCATCTGAAAAATAATCCAGCAACACATAAGGTGCTTCCCCGGGTTTTCGCCCATCGATATACCGCGAATAATTTTCAATACCCTGACAAAAACCAATCTCGCGCATCATCTCGATATCGTAGCGCGTGCGCATCTCCAATCGCTGTGCCTCTAACAACTTGCCCTGATCATTAAACGCCTCCAGTTGTTTCGCCAGATCCACCTCAATCTGAACAATGGCTTTCTCAATGCGATTGCCACTGGTCACAAAGTGCTTGGCCGGATAAATAACAATGCGATCGCGCTCCGCAAGCACCTCGCCCGTCACGGGATGCACCTCGCTCAACGCGTCGATCTCATCGCCAAAAAACTCCACGCGCACCGGATGCTCGCGCTCGGGCGGATAAATTTCGACCACATCGCCCCGCACCCGAAAAGCGGCAGGCTCAAAAGCCACATCATTGCGCGTAAAATGAATATCCACCAGCTTGCGCAACATGGCATCGCGATCCATCTCTGCACCGCGATCCAGAATCACCAGATGATCTTCGTATTCATCCGGATTGCCAATACCGTAAATACACGACACACTCGCCACAATGATCACATCTCGCCGCTCCATCAAAGCACTTGTCGCGCGCAGGCGCAAGCGATTGATCTCATCGTTGATATCCGCTTCTTTTTCAATAAACGTATCCGTCACTGGCTTATAGGCTTCGGGCTGGTAATAATCGTAATACGAAATAAAATACTCCACGGCATTATTCGGGAAAAAACTCCGAAACTCGCCGTAGAGTTGTGCCGCCAGAGTTTTGTTGTGGGAAATCACGAGCGTGGGCTTTTGAACAGATTCAATCACCTTGGACATTGAAAACGTCTTACCCGTACCCGTTGCCCCCATCAAAGTCTGGTATGACTCGCCATCTCGAATCCCCTGAGCGAGTTCTTCAATCGCCTGGGGCTGATCACCCGCAGGCTCAAAAGGCGATATTACTTCAAATCGCGGCATAACGATTTCCCCTAAAAAAATCAGTTGTCGGTTCGCGCCTTGACTCACACCCCATAACTACTTTAATTTAGACAGAGAACTACTGAAACGCAAGGTCAACCCCTCTGTTTACCTGCGAGAGAACACACAGGAGCTACCCGTGAAAATTTTTCTCAAAAGCACAATACTATTCGCGCTATTTGGCCTGATGACCTGTGGAGGAAAGAGCAATGATATACTGGGACCAGGGGACTCGGGCAATCCTCCTGCTGCCTCTGGCGACACGACATCCGGCAATACGCAAACCTCTGGTTCGATCAATCGCGAACCCCAAGCAGGCGGCAATTTTCTAAGCGACTTTCCCAAAGACAGAATTCTATCGGGGGGCGTACCTCCCGATGGCATTCCAGCACTCACCGACCCCCAATTTGTCGAACTCACATCCAGCGAAGCCGCTTATCTCAGCGATGAAGATCTCGTACTCGGCGTGGTCCTCAATGGCGAAGCCAAAGCCTATCCCCACAACATGGGATGGTGGCACGAAATCATCAACGACGTGGTTGGAGAACACCCCATTGTCGTGAGCTTTTGCCCACTGACGGGAACGGGACTCATATTTAGCGGACAGAGCAATGACCAATCGCGCATCCATTGTGGGGTCTCCGGTTTGCTATTCAACAACAACCTCATTATGTACGACCGCCGTCAACAGGGAATCCTGTATCCCCAGATGATCCACATCCCAGTTGAAGGTGGAACCGACGAATTGCAACTCCTGCCCGTAATCGAAACCACCTGGCGCTACTGGAAACAACTCTATCCCGATTCCAAAGTCATCAGTGCCAATACGGGTATTTATGCGCCCAGCAGATACCGTACTTATCCCTATGGCGACTATCGGGATCCGAACACCGCACCGCTTTTCCCCTCCTTTCCCAGTTTGGAAGACAACCCAACCGCAAAGATCTTCCCCCCCAAAACCCTCACACTGGGTATTCGTTTCGGTGAAACGGCCAAAGCCTATCCCTTTCCCACCCTGGGGACAGAAGCCGTTATCAACGACGTAGTCGCGGATAATGCCATTCTCGTCGTCTATTACCACCAGGCGCAATACGCACTCACCTTTAATCGGGTGGTCG
>JAPOXY010000038.1 GCA_026706845.1 Gemmatimonadota bacterium | reverse complement strand
ATTGGTTGACTTAGGTTGAGCGGTTTCGGGATCGCGTGAAAGAAGGAAAGGTGCTTGACGACACACGGGTCGTTCTGGGAAGTGGCATGGGCGATGGCTCCAGGCATTCCAATAGAAATTTGCCGGTGATTCTCGCTGGGGGCGGTTTGAAACATCAAGGACATCTCGTGTGTCCTGCTGAGGCACACAAACGGATCCCACTGTCAAACCTCTGGCTCTCTGTCTTGCAGTGGTTTGGTGTAGAACGAGATAGCTTTGGTAAAAGCACAGGGACCTTTTCTGCGATGGAGATTTCATGAAACGTATTTTGATGGTCATTGTCTCCACCCTATGCGCGCATTCTGTCTGGGCAGAACTGCCCAGGGCATTCCTCACACAATATTGCGTAAAGTGTCATGGTTCAAGCGTACAAAAAGCCGATCGGCGCTTTGATCAGTTCTCCGAGACAATTGCCAACTTCAAAGAATTAGAACTCTGGCAGGATATTGTCGATCAGCTCAACCTGCAGTCGATGCCACCAAAGCGTCAGATGCAGCCGGGTAAAGATGAGGTACTTGCCACTGTTCAGATGATTACAGCATCAATTGCTGAAGCGCGTATGCGATTGTCAGGCAAAGGACAGCACACACCTCTGAGACGGCTCAACGCCTGGGAATATCGCCAGACACTCGGCGATTTACTCGGTCTGAATATGGAGGCCTGGGATCCAACGGAGAATTTTCCACCCGAAGTGAAGGTTAAGGGCTTTGACAACAATGCTGCCGGGCTTGTCACGTCGGGCATGTTGCTCGATCACTATTTGCGTGTTGCTGAAGAAGCCATCACACGTGCCACGCATTTTGAAGCCAGACCCGAAGCCCAAAATTACGTGCAAAAATCACCCTTCTATTTTACAAACAAACAGGCCAATTCCTTGTCCTTGCCCAAGGTTTTTAGAGAGGATCGCTTTCGATTTGTATCCGATACGGGATACGATGATCTCACTGGCCGTCACTACCGCGGTGGTCATATTGGCTTTTACCCGCTGGCGAATGGTGGCGCCCCTGTCAGTGGTACCTACACCATAAGGGTACAGGCGGCAGCAATTGATCGCAATCACCATTATGACAGAGAACTCAACGATTTTCCCACAGGCGACCCGCTTGTGCTGGAGTTAGCGGCTGTAGATCGCAAAGGCAGTGTAGTGAGCACGGGCAATATTACGCGCGAATACACGCTTGCAACTGTTGAACTGACCCGTGAAGAGCCTCAGTGGTTTGAATGGGATGTCTATCTGGAAAAAGGATTTGAGCCTGAAGTTCGTTTCCGCAATGGAACGCTGGCAACCAAAGCCCTGGTTCGCAAACTTACTAAGGCAAAAAATCCAAAACCCGAAATCCTGCCCTTCGTGGATCAGAAAGCGGGAAATAAAAGAAATCACGCGCTGCTAAAGGTTTACCGCGGGCCTAAGCTAAGGGTTTGGGAAATTCAGGTTAGTGGTCCTCAAGAGAAAGACTGGCCTCCACTCGGACATCAGTTGATGTATGGCGACCTAAAACCCGAGGATTTGGATCAGAAGCGTATATCGGATCGTTTGCGTGCATTTGCCACAGCCGCTTTTCGCAGGCCCTTGCGCCCGGGAGAACTGGCACCATTTGAGTCGCTTGCGCATGAAAAACTCCGCAATGGCATGGAGCCGTTAACCGCATTACAGCTGGGTTTTCAGACCATTCTCAGTTCGCCTGCGTTTCTATTTTTGCATGAAGGCGAAGGTGCTCTGGATGATTATTCTCTGGCGGCTCGATTATCCTATTTTTTGTGGTCTTCTGCGCCGGATGATGAACTGCTATCACTTGCCCAACAGAAAAAACTAAGCGACCCGGTCACGCTCAGTAAGCAGATCCATCGCATGCTCAAAGACACAAAATCGCACCGCTTTGTTAAAAATTTCATTCGCGTATGGCTCCACTATGACAATATTGGAGAGATGCCACCCTCCCCCGATTTTAGAGTCTATTTTCGCGACAATCTCGGCCCTGCTATGGTGACTGAAACAGAGACGTTTTTTCGGCACGTACTCGACAACAATCTCTCGCCCCGAGAATTTCTTTCTGCTGATTATTCCTTTCTCAATCGGGAACTCGCCCGGCATTATGGGATAGGAGGTATTGAGGGAGATCATTTTCGCCGGATTTCGCTCACCGGGACACCACGCGGTGGTTTGATGGGCCAAGGCAGTTTTCTCATGGCTTCAGCCAATGGCGTAGATACTTCGCCCGTGGTGCGCGGAATATATGTGCTGGAAAATTTGCTGGGATACACACCGCCGCCACCGCCAGACGATGTGCCCGAAATTGAGCCAGACACGCGCGGCGCAACGACCATCAGAGATCAACTGGTCAAGCACCGCGAGATGCCGACCTGCGCCCAATGCCATAACAAAATTGATCCCCCTGGTTTCGCGCTGGAAAACTTTGACGCGATCGGCGGCTGGCGAACCCACTATACCAGAAGCGCAGCGATTGATCCCTCGGGACAATTGCCGAGTGGCGAGACCTTTCAATCCTTCGCCGAATTTCGCAAGATAGTGGCAAAGCGCCACGCAGAGTTCACGCGTTGTCTGACAGAAAAATTGCTGACCTATGCAATAGGTCGCGAGTTGGGAATTACTGATCGACCAGCGATTGATGCAATCGTTCGAGAGGTACAGGAAAAAAATAAAGGCCTACGCGATCTTATCACCCTCGTTGTTTTGAGCGACCCTTTCAAAAGCAACTAAAAAAGGACCTATCGCTCCCCCACCCCAAACACATGATACACAGACCAAACATCCTGTTCATATTTCCCGATCAGCTTAGCGCCAGATGGTTGCCGTGCTATGGAAACCATCTAATTCACGCCCCCAACCTATCGCAATTCGCCGAAAAAAACGCGCAATTCAATCGCGCTTATACAAATGTACCGCTATGCACCCCATACAGGGCTTGCCTATTAACTGGTCAATACCCGAGCCAGACCGGCGTTACAGGGAATGGTATGCGCCTCCCCGTGAATCAGCCGACCATTGCCCATCGTCTGAACCGGGCAGGTTATGACACGCACTATATCGGCAAATGGCATTTGAGTGGTAAACAACAGAACGGGTGGGTCCCGCCAGAACTGCGCGGAGGCTTTCAACACTTCATTGGGTGGGAAAGCCACCATGTAGATCACAACGCCGGACTGATCTGGTACGATGATCCAGACAACGCTATAAAGCTTCGCGGACACGAAACCGATGGCTTGACAGATATTGTCTGCGAGGAACTGGAATCGCTATCATCCCCGGAATCCCCATTCTTCATGGCCGTGTCGTATCAAGCGCCCCACCCCCCGTGTTCGCCTCCCCTGACCGACATGCAGCGATATGATAAGTCCGTACTGGATGGTCCGCCTAACACGGACCGCGACGCCTGGTTCAAGAACAGGGGCTGGAATGCGGACTACGGTGTTGAAGAATTCAGGAAGCGGTACTTTGGGGAAATCTCTCAGTTGGACACCGCGTTTGGCCGCGTATTGAAAACACTGGAAAAGACTGAACTGGCAAATGATACTGTAGTCATCTTCACATCTGACCATGGCGATATGGCCGGTTGTCATGGCTTGTTCGGAAAAGGCGTTATGTTCGATGAGTCTGTTCGCGTACCCCTGCTCATCCGCGTACCCAGGACAGCACAATGCGTTATTGAGAAACCGGTATCCACAGTAGATCTATTCGCCACGATTCTCCATCTGGCCAATGCTGAAAATTCAGGAGAAACCGAAGGACGCTCTCTGCTACCCTGCATGACCGGAGATCCAGATACCGTAACCGATGTCTTTATCGAACACAAAGATGATTGTGTTATCAGGGGTGACGTAAAGCTGGTTACAAAGCGGAACGAAAATGACATTACGCATTGCTTTGATCTGGCGGACGACCCGTATGAACGCAACAACCTGGCTCAGAGTCTGAACCGCGAAACCAGAGACAGCTTGCTCCTCGCTCTGAACCAATGGAGAAACCGAACGAGGAGTTGATTGAAAGGAGATTTATCGATGAATGTGCTTGTTTTGATGAGCGATCATCACAGATTTGACGCATTGGGGTGCCTGGGGAATCCACTGGCTCATACGCCCAATCTCGATCGTCTGGCCGAAAAGAGTGTGCGATTTGACCAGTGTTATACACAGTCGCCTGTGTGTTCGCCAGCGCGGCATAGTTTGGCAACCGGCAAATATGTCCATGCACATGGCGTTTTTACCAATAACTCAATGCCTTATCCGGGGATGTACACGATCGCACACGCTGTACAATCCCTGAATTATCGCCGATTCCATCTGGGACATATGCACTGGAAAGATCCCGATATGGACAATGGCTATGAGCCAGAAATAACACAACAGATGTGGCGCGAGACAATGCCTGAGAATATGCTGGCCCGATACGATTGGGAAAATGAGGGCGTATTGCGGCGGTCATCTGGCGGGCCAAGTCCGCGAAGTCGGGAGCAGCATTGGGGATATCATGTGGCGACAGAGTCGATTCGGCAGATTGAAGAAGCCGTTAGCAAAGGAGAGAAATTTCTGTCCTGGACGAGTTTTACGGAGCCTCATCCCCCGTTTTATCCGCCCAAAGAGATATATGAAAAGATCGATCAGTCAAAAATCGAATTACCAGAGCAAGCACCTGCTGATGCCCCCTTGCCCCACAACGATATTTTGAGAAAACGGAGAGAATGGGCGCATCTGACACCTGTGGAACTGCGGCAGGTAATTGCTGGATATTATGGGATGATTGAACTTGTGGATGGATATTGTGGGATGGTTTTAGATGCGCTGGATCGGTTGGGGATCAGGGACGAGACGATTGTGATCTGGACGGCAGATCACGGCGACCAGATGTGGGAGCATGAGATGTTTTTGAAGTTTAATATGCGAGAGGCTTCGGTGCATGTGCCATTGTTGATTTCTGATCCAGGAATTCAATCGGGGGTGCGGGATGAAATGGTAGAACATATTGATTTGTTTCCAACGATTTGCGATTTGATTGGGGCTGAGGTCCCCGACTCTGTACACGGACGGTCGTTGAAACCGTTGCTGGATGGAGAGCCACTCCCTGATGATTGGCGGGATGCGATATTCAGTCAGATTGGTGATACCCAGATGATTCGGACAGAGACGGAAAAGTTAAACGTATATCAGGGTGAAGCAGGAGAGTATTTTGATCTATCGGAGGATCCGAAGGAGTTTTATAATCGGATTGGGGATGAAAGATATCAAGAACGCGTAGGCGTATTGTTTGAACGGGTGAAGGCGTGGGAGCGTGCGTATGGCCGCGATGACGGTTAGAGAGGAGAATCACACACCACAAAGCCCCTTCACCTCCTGCAGCATCGGATCTTCTGTCTTCTCTGCCATCTGTACGAGTAACTCCGATAGCCGCTTCTTCTCACCTGAAATCTGTGGCGCGTCGATGAGATTTTTCATCTCCAACGGATCGGATTCGTGGTCATACAGGACATTGTGAATCCCCGGTGAAAACACATAGCGGCCATCCCATACGGCACGCCATCCATCGGGCTGGGTCGCGCCGCGGAGTCCCATATATACACAGTCGTTCTCCACACCCTTTCCCTCCAGGCACCAGCTCGCCATACTGTCGCCCTGCATCACCTCGGGAATTCCCAATCCCGCCAGGTCCAGAATCGTGGGCGTGAGATCCACGCTGCTCACCAGCGCGTCACACACCTGATTTGGTTTGATGCGATCGGGCCAACGCACGATGAACGGGATGCGAAACGCGGTCGCAAAAGGACTTCCCTTGCCTCGAAAGTTGCGGTCATCGGGTTCGCAGTGACTGCCCAGCTTATCTCCGTGATCGCTTACATAGACCACAATCGTATTATCTGCTATTCCCAATTCCTCCAGGCCGGCCATCACACGTCCAATCTCCACATCCACTGCCGTTACCTGACCGTAATACATCTGATAAAGCCACCGAAGCTCGCGTTCCCGGTCTCCGAACCGTCCCTTCACGTCGTCTGGCAGTTCAAAGGTATCTGGATCGTACATATCCAGGTACTTCTGCGGGCACTGTTCGGGCTGGTGCGGCGGGCCATATCCCAAATAGTAGAGCCAGGGGCGACCGGCGTCGCGATTTCGTTTTGCAAAGTCCAGAGCCATATCCGTATGCCACGTCGGCTCCCAGTCGTAGCCTTTGATCCGCACCCTCTCGCGATTCTCGTTGTAGTCCCAGACTTCAAAAAACTCGTGCCCTTTCTGGTATCCGTGCCATTCCTGCCATCCCGCTCGCCCTGGACCTGGCTCAATAAATCCACCCCATCCTCTGGGCTTAAACCCATCCAGATGCCACTTCCCGATATAGCCTGTGGCGTATCCAGCGTCCGCAAACAGATCGGCAAACGTAATCAGCTGGGGATTCAGCAGAATATTGTTCACATCCACGCCGTGGGTATGGCAATACAATCCGGTCTGCATCGTCCCCCGAAACGGGGAACACACAGGGCTGGATGAGGCGCAGCGCGAGAACCGGATCCCCTCCGACGCAAGGCGGTCCAGATTCGGTGTTTTCACCTGCGAATCACCTGCACACCCCATCACCGTTCCGCGGTGCTGGTCGGGCTGAATCACCAGCACATTCGGCTTTTCATTCGACATCGTCGGTCCTCCATCAGTCGCTCCTGCAGTACAATTCGCGTCCGATACAATAGCGACTTAGCCTTTGCATGTCAAGCTCGGCGAAGTAGGTCATAGAGCGTTCTCCAACACCCTTCAAAATCCCTACCAGATGATACTTGCTCTTCCCTTCAGTATGTCGTAGAATCTGAATGTCCTTCATTGAGAGACTTCCATACAAAGGAGCGGGGAAATGGCCGAGCCATGGGAATATATCCACACAAAGAGGGTATTGAACAAATACGGTTTGCCCGCCGGAACCTTTGATCCGGAGGCACCGGGAGAGCAGACATACGACATCTACTGGATGAACATTCGGACGAAGCGAGGGAGCAGGCCTCACGAACCTGAGGCTACACTCAGGATTTCTGCAAAGAATGAAGGTGAAGACCGTCATTTGGGAATCGCCTGCTCGGACCTGAAGTTCGATAACACAACAAAAATTAATGCACACTGCGAGAACAACGCACTCACATCTCCAAAGGCCTGGACGCTGAAGTATTCCAACGGGAGCACGGCGGGAAAAGGACTGGTTGAATACACCCAGAAAGGAGAAATCCGAAATAGCCGACTTTTTATGGATAACAAAGAACCTGCGCGCTCAAAAACGCTTGGTCCTTATACCGCCGACTGGTGTCTTTTTGACGCAGTCCAGCGACTAAGTGCCAGAAAGGACACTGCAAAGCACGCATTTGACCTGATAGAAGAATTCTCGATGATCCGGGAAAACCAGTTTCTAATTTATCGCGGGACATCGGAGATCACGACAGATCAAAGTGCTGTGACTGCAGATGTGTATTGCCACTACGGAGAATCCGTTATTCCCACCTGTTATTATGTAGATGCGAATGGCCGATTATTTCTCGTGGTGAGTACGCGTCGGACAGTGATCCTCAAGAGGGAGGTGTCATAAGCGATGGAACAGAGACCGAATATTCTTCTGATTACGACCGACCAGCATAGCGCGGAAGCCCTTGGGCATCTGGGGTGCAATGACGTGAAGACACCCGGTATGGACCGGCTTGCAGCAAGAGGGATCAGCTTTACAAAATCCTATAGCGCGAATCCAGTCTGCTGTCCGGCGCGTGCGAGCTGGTTTACCGGGCGCCACACCCCCGAAAACGGAGTCGTGGCCAATGGTGCCAACATGGTTCCGTCCATGCCGGACCTGGGACAATGGCTGAACAAAAATGGTTACAACGCCTACTACAGCGGAAAATGGCATATTCCCGGCAGAGATGTCGCCCAGAGTTTCCACCATATCTGCCCCGATCCGCGGAATACGGCCGAGACCGGAGACATTGCTTCGACCCGCAGTGCGATCGGATTTCTCCAGAACTACCAGGAAAAAGAACCCTTCTTCCTGTCAGTCGGACTCTTGAATCCACACGATATCTGCTCTTTCGTGCTAACGCATACGATGCACGATGGGAAGATGCCGTTCCCCGAGATTGACGACCTTCCTCCTTTACCCCCCAATTTTGAGACAAACATGGCGGAACCGGAAAAAATCATAAGCTCTCGGAATCAAAAACTGGCAGATCGAGGCGAAGAATCGGGTATGGAAAAGTGGGAAGAGAAACTCTATCGTCACTATATCTGGACCTACTACCGCTATATTGAAAAAGTGGATGGACAGATCGGCCTGATCATGGACGCGCTCGAAAATTCAGCATTTAAGGACAATACGGTCGTGATCCTTACATCCGACCATGGGGACGGGCATCTTCGGCACAAGATGGTCTTTAAGAGCTTTCTATACGATGAGGCCGCGCGAGTGCCCTTTATCATGAGTTGGCCCGGTCACATCGGAGAACAGGTGATCGACCAGGAACATCTCGTATCGGGCGTGGATGTTTTTCCGACAGTTTGTGATTATGCCGGGATCTCGCCACCTCCCATGATGCGGGGATACAGCCTGCGTGCGATTGCTGAAGGTAAAAATCCAGATTGGCGGGATTTTGTGGTAGCACACGCCACCGGAGGCGGTAAGATGCTCCGCACCAACACACATAAGCTCATTACCTATGAGGACGACCCAGTCATCCAGCTCTTCGATATGGAAGCGGATCCCTGGGAAACCAGGAACCTGGCGGAAGCGTCCAACTCAAAGGCACTGGCAAGTGAAATGCAGGCATCCCTGACCGCGTTTGAGAGTGAATTCGAGTTGGCGGGGACCTGAATACCTCGGATATTTCTACAATACCGCCATGACCCTCACCGCCATCATCCTCATCCTCATCTCCGCCTTCACCCATGTGGGCTGGAACCTGTTGTGTAAGCGGGAACACCCGTCCTCAGCCTTCTTTCTCCTGGTCAACACATTCGGGACTCTGTGCCTGATTCCCGCACTCATCCTATTCGGTTTCGCAATTCCCACATTCCCTACCTCCGTATGGCTCTTGCTCGTCGTAACAGGTATTTTTCAGACCATCTACATCCTCGGGTTAGCCAACGCCTACCAGAGAGGCGACCTGTCCATCCTCTACCCCATCGCCCGGTCCTCTCCAGTCATCGTAGTCATTATCGTGACGCTTTTGTTTGACCGTGCCGATCAGGTCAGCATACAGTGCATTTGGGGCATTGCCCTGGTTGCCGTTGGAATGTTTATCCTGCCCATGAAGCATTTGAGTGATTTCCATATTGACAACTACCTGAATGCATCGGTATTGTTTGCATTGATGGCCGCCTTCGCCTCAGCCGGTTATTCGATCATCGACGACGAGGCTTTGCGCTTCCTCAGAGATACTCCCGCCCTCCCCATTGCAGGCTGGCAGGCTACGATTCTCTATGCCTTTTTCGAAGGCCTCATTACCTCTCTCTGGCTGGGCATTTGGGTTCTATTTCAAAAACGCGGTCGCATCCTTATGTGGGAAATCCTGAAAACGCGGGCATCTCGCGCCCTGCAGGCAGGCACAGGCATGGCCGTCGCATACACTCTGGTGCTGATCAGCCTGGCTTTTGTCTCAAATGTCAGCTATGCCGTTACTTTTCGCCAGATCAGCATTCCCCTGGGCACTGTTTTCGGTATCCTCCTTCTCAAAGAACCCGGCTACACACCCAAATACCTTGGGGTCGCCATCATCTTCACAGGGCTTGTTCTCGTCGGAACCGGATAGAGGAACGCATAACTCAGAGTAGAAAGGAACCCTATGCCATTCAAGATTGCTGACGATCCAGAAACTGATTATCGGGAACTGGTAAGGACCGCCTATAACCGGTGTGCGGGGGATTACGCTGGGCAAAGGCGTATCACACCTGAAGCGGAACTCAACTTGATAACTGAGCATCTGATGCCTGGTGCAAAGATCCTTGATGTTGGATGTGGTGCTGGTATCCCGGTTGCACAACATCTTGCCGGGACATTCAGCCTCACTGGGATCGACATCTCCTCAAACATGATCGCTTTAGCTAAGAAAAACGTCCCCACAGCTAAATTCGTCATCGCCGACGTAATGGAGACCGAATTCCCTACAGGTAGCTTCGATGCAATTGTCAGCTTTTACGCCATCTTCCATATCCCGAGACAGGAGCATCAGGACCTCTTTCGTAGATTTGCACAATGGCTTCGGCCCGGCGGTCTCCTTCTGTTTACGGTTGCAAGGTACGACGATGGGCCAGGATATACCGAAGATGATTTCTTCGGAGAGACCATGTACTGGAGCAACTTTGGCCCCTCGACCTACAAGAAGTTTCTCACTGAGACTGGATTTCAGATTGAACGGGAAGGCACCGTAGGAAGTGGATCCAAAAGTGCTAATGCGCCGGAGGAGGTTCACCCATTTTTCTTCGCTATCAAAAGAGGGGGATTGTAGATGGGGGCCTTTGCATTTGCCACAATCGGCGCACTCGTTTATCTGGAAAGGTAGGCGACCAAAGCCCACTGCTCTCCAAATGGTAGTGGGCTTTACAATTTTGTACACCTCTTTCTTATTCGTGCCCTCTAATATATGAAAACGTCGTATAGAATTGAATTTTGGAAGCCTGTCAAATGACTCAAACCGATAATGATACGATTCTTATTCAGAAATCTGTGCAAGGTGACCAGCAAGCATTTAGGGCGTTGGTTAACCGGTATGGTTCTCTGTTGCTTCAAACAGCTTACCGTTTGACAGGAAACTGGGATGATGCGCGAGATATAGTTCAGGAGGCACTACTCTATGCACACGCTTCATTGGATAGTCTAAGAGATCCACAGCGTTTTCTTCCCTGGGTTCGAGCCATTATCTATCGAACATATCAAGGCCACCGAAAAAAGCAGACGCGACGCACAGAATTATTGAATTTCTATATCTCCTCCGAAGGAAATGATCCCTCAATTTCTGCTCACTCCATACTTCCAGATCAATACCTATATCAGAAAGAATTGGCTTCTCTACTCCATCATTCTCTTCAATCATTGACCGAGCGCAACAGACGCATTGTTGAATTGTTCTATCTTGAAGATTGGCCAATCAGAAAGATCAGCGACTTCCTTAAACTTTCAACAGATACAATAAAAAACCGACTCCGCACTGCCCGCATTCAAATGAGAAAGGAGATATTGGGAATGCAAACACTGAATCCAATGCCACGATTGAAACCGCAGCGCATTGCCCGTTTCGAAATTTCAGGGAGTTTTTCTGGCGATTCTTCTAATCCGTTTGGGTTAAATAATACCCTGTTGTATCAGCGCATACTGGCAGCCTGTCGAAAAACATCTCTTACTCCATTTAAATTAGCAAAGCGAATTGATGCGGATGAAGCTTATGTTATAGACGCTTTGTTATCGTTGCTTAAAATGGAGATCATTGCAGAAGCAAAACCCAGCCATTATGTTGCAAATTTCTTTTTTCCAACAGTTTCGGATGATCAAATCCTTTTAGACCGATGCCAGCCATATGTAAAAAAAGTGACTCAAGAGTTACAAAAAAATCTGGCTACTATCAAGAAGACAATTGCTGACTGTTCTTTTACTCAATGGGGATTCGGTTGGAATGAAATACACTGGATTGTTCTGTATGAATGGTTGCCTCAGCCGCCAATCCCAGGCCGACCGAAACCACTATCTGAAAAAGAAATAAACCGATTTATAGGACCGCTTAGACCCGATGGTGGACGCTGGTATTTATCAGGCCATGATCTGACTTCCCCTTTTTCGGAAAGAACAGGCAGTCGTGCTTTTACCGAGTATAATGGCTCGGGAAGACACTATAAAATGAATTGGCATGGTTCGGGGAGACTCATGAAAGAGAGGGAATTTGAGATTGCAGTGAAGTTAGCTCACGGTCCAAAAACTGAAACAGAGATACTGGCGGGCTTGTCCAATG
>JAPOXY010000037.1:36327-71660 GCA_026706845.1 Gemmatimonadota bacterium | reverse complement strand
CACATAGCCTTTGTCTTCCATGATTTGCAGGAGTGTGCGAATGGTTGATCCTTCTAACCGGTTGGGTAATTTTGCTTGGATCACCTCGACGGTTGCTTCTTTCTGTTGCCAGAGTACCTGTATGAGTTCCATTTCACGGGTGGTCAATCCCTCTTGTCGCAGTCTTGCCATTTTTAGCTCCTTTTTATTTTTCTGAATGATACGATGCGAAATAATTAGCATATCAGTTATGGAAAAATATCCTATTAAAAATTCGTTGTCAAGTCCAAATAGCGAAATAATTAGCATCAAGGCGCAGGAGGTATGCTTTCGCGGTTTGCGAACCCATCACATTGCAGAGCGGGTAAAAATTGGCTATATTTTAACAGGTTGCTTTCCCCTTCTCCCGCAACTAATTGGAGTAATACAATGGCTTATCTCCCCGGTGTTCTCGCTGCCGAACTCGTCGGCGGGAATCAGATGGCGCTTTACACACGCGATAATCGCGACCTGCAACCCTTTTCCCCGTGGTTGCTCGTTGAAACTCCCGAAGAGTCCGCCCGGTCTGGCTTTTCAGGGGTTTCAGATTGCGTGCGTCTAAAAGGCGGCGGTGAATTTCGCGCGCGGATACACTTTAGCAACTGGTCTCATTTTCTCAACGCACGCGACCGCCTCGCCCAGGATGGCATTCCGCATTTTAATTTTAACAATCCCGTGCGGCAGCATCTGACGCTTTCGGGCCAAACCCTCTTTCGAGGCATGCGCTACGGTGACCTCCACCGCTTGCAACTCGATATCGAGACCCTCACGCTCGATCCCTCGGCGCCCGATGCACAGATTATTCTCATTTCAGTTTCCGATTCACAGGGCTATGAGACTGTATTGAGTGCTACGGATATGAGTGAGGCAGACCTGCTTCGCAACCTCAACAAAGTGATCGGCGCGCGCAACCCCGATACGATTGAGGGCCACAATATTTTTGAATTTGACTTGCCCTATCTCGTCGCTCGCGCTCAACACTATGGCATTTCCCTTACATGGGGGCGAGACGGATCGGCATTGCGCGCGGGGCATGGACAGCGCGTCTTCAAAGTTGGGGCACAAATCCCGGGCTTTCGTCCGGCTTATATCTACGGGCGACATATTATCGATACCTTGCAACAAGTACAGCGTTATGATACCGGGGGCAAGCTGGAGCGCTATGGCCTCAAGCAAGTTATCCACGCATTCGGTCTCGAGCGGGCAGGGCGTACGTTTGTCGATGGGGAAGAAATTGCCCACACATGGCGCACCGATCCGCAACGCCTTATCGACTACGCGCTCGACGATGTGCGCGATGTCAAAGCGCTCAGCGAGGTGGTCGTTCCCACTGAATTTTATCAGACGCAGATTTTGCCATACAGCTTTCAAGATGCTGCACTCAGCGGACCGGGCGAGAAAATCAACGCCCTTATGGTTGGGCTTTATCTGCGGCGCAATCTCGCCATTCCCAAACCGCGACCCTCAAAGGGATTTAGCGGTGGTTATACGCGACTCGTGGCTTCGGGCATTTTTAAGCGCGTGGTCAAAGCCGATGTCGAAAGTCTTTATCCATCGATTATGCTAACTCAACAGATCCGGCCAGCGACCGATACTGAACATGCTTTTTTGCCCATGCTCGAACACCTCACACAGCGACGCCTTGAGGCCAAGACCAATTTTCAAAGCGCACGTGACGAAACCGATCGCGCATACTGGAATGGGTTGCAGGGTAGCTACAAAATTCTCATCAATTCTTTTTACGGATATCTGGGGTACGGACGCGCGTGTTTTAACGACTACCAGGCCGCAGAAAAAATTACTGTAATTGGACAGCAAATCGCCCGCCAACTCGTGGATGAGTTGCGCGATGCCGGTGGAGAAATTATCGAAGTGGATACCGATGGGGCTTATTTTGTCGCGCCACCGCATGTCAGGACAGAGGCCGATGAAAAACAACTGATTGAGGAAATTTCAGCTACCTTGCCCCATGGCATTCATCTTTCGCACGACGGTCGCTTTAAAGGGATGATCAGTCTCAAGGCAAAAAATTATATTCTCGTCGATTACGATGGCGGTGTATCGCTTGTGGGCAGCAGCCTGCGGAGCCGACGCGATGAACGCGTCTTTCGCCAATTTATAGCACGGATCGCCCCCTTGCTCGTGGATGGCGACATAGAAGCCGCTTCCAGCGCGTATCTATCTCTGGGGCGCAAGTTGCAAGGTGGCGAAATTGATCCCGAAGATTTTTGCCGGTTTGAGCGCATTACGAAAAAAACCTTTTCCAACCCGAATCTGAGCCGGCTCGCCACGGCTGCCAAAGGCTGTCGCATTGGAGAGCGGATCGCGGTTTACCAGTGCCAAGATGGCACCCTTTCCCGCACAGAATTTTTTACCCACGATGAAGATCGGGGCTATTTGTTGCGCCGATTGCGCGATATGGCCGAGCGTTTTCGCGTTCTATTTCCCGATGGCGAATTCCGCCGTCTGTTTCCCCTGATTCAACCCGTCGCACGCGATCAACTCTGCCTGTTCTAACTAAAAAAAGAGCAGGTTATTCCCTGCTCTTTAATCCAAAAATTATGTAATAGGCACTTGCGCTTTTGTTTACTGCCCGAGGTCCAGTAGCCGAGCCAGGCCGGACCCGGTTACGCGCCCTGTGCGGTCAGTTACGCGAACCCGTGTAACTACCACATTGCTCGTATCGCCCACGCCCTGTATCAAGTCTGCTACGCGCAGTTCAAAAATGTAATCTGCCGGTGCAGGCACGGGAAACTCGGGCGATGGTCCGTTGCTATTTTGCAATCCCACGCGCGGTCCCGAAATCTGTGTCCAAAAATACATCAGCGCGTCCTGGTCTGGGTCCGAACTGCCAGTGCCGTCTAAGATCACGCGCAGTTCATCGTGAAAACCCAATTCCCGATCTGGGCCAACAACAGCGATGGGGGGGGCTTGTGTTACGGCAATACGCACTCCCGAGGTCACCAATATATCAGATTGGCCGTCACCCAATTCTAAAAACAGCTCGTAAACGCCGGGTTCAATGGGTGCTTTCCATACAACTGTTACCGAATCTTGAAACAGGTCAATCAGCGTATCCGCACGGCTGGCAGAAAATTCTCCTCCGGTCGCAATCCAGCGAAAATCCAACTCATCATTGTCTGGATCATCTGTCACGATGGTAATTTGTACTTCCTGTCCACGCCCCACTGATGGATCAGGCCCCCGATCTGTGCGCAAATCCAGTAATTTGGGACCTTGCTGACGGTCGAGCAAGCTACAACCACCCAGACAGGATATACAGACACAGGTAAAAAATAATAGATGCGTTAGTTTCTGCATGACAAGACCATACGCCAGAGATTCATTTTGTCAATACAATATCCAACAATTAAATAAGGTTTCTGTTCCAGAAAATTGTGAAGGCCCGGCCACCCAATCCTTAATTCTCAATGAACTGCTACGCAGTTGTACACCGCTCCTTAATTTTTAATTCGACATACCTGCCACACGGCTGCGCTGAGGGTCAGGACTGCAAATGCCACGCTTATTATACCGCAAAACCACAAATGGGTATTTGCGCCGGATGTTGTGAGGTAAAGAGATTGGCGTAAGCCGTCCATACCGTAAGTCAATGGATTTATTGCCATCAGGTACGCCAGCCACCGCGACGCACCTTCCGCGGGGAAAAATGCGCCAGAAAGTGCCCACATGGGGAATAAAAGCAAATTCATTACCGCGTGGAATCCCGCAGTGGATGAAGCCTGCCAGGCTATTGCAAAGCCCAAAGCTGTGAGGGCAATGCCCAGTACAGCCAGGAAAATGAGGGTCATGCCCAAAGATGCAATGCTGATGGGTATATCCAAAAAGGCCAGAAATACCAGAAATATCAGGCTTTCCAAAAAGGCCAGGGTTCCTCCGCCCAAGACCTTGCCGAGCACTAATCCGGTCCGGGATACGGGCGCGACCAGCACCGATTGCATAAATCCTTCTCGCCGGTCTTCAATGACCGAGATAGTCGAAAAGATCGCTGTAAATAACACAATCAGCAACAATATTCCCGGATAAATATATTCCAGATATCCACTGGAAATACCCAGGGGTGCGAAAGACTTTTCAAAACCAGCGCCCAATAGCAACCAGAACACGAGAGGTTGGCCTATTGCACCGAATAATCGATTGCGATCTCGGGCAAAGCGCACCAGTTCGCGCCGCCAGAGCGACACCACGGGCAACCAGAAAGCCATTCGCACTACTGATCCTCCACTTGGAATCCGTGTCCCGTTCGCTGCACAAAAACATCCTCAAGTGTGGGCACGCTTAAAGTCATGGCTTGAACATTCTCTCGCAGAAGGGGATACAACTGTGCTAATAACTGCTGCCCGTCATCGCAGGGAATACGCACCTGCCCATCAATTATCTGGACATCGCGGCCCACAACTTTTTCGATTTGCAATTGCAGGCTTTTGGAATCGCGTGTCTCGAGGGTAATGACTTCGCACCCCACTGTGCGCTTCAATGCCTCGGGTGTACCTTCGGCAATTAGCCGTCCACGATCTAAAATGCCAATGCGGTCACAGCGCTCGGCCTCTTCCATAAAATGGGTTGTCAATACCAGTGTCGTGCCATAGGTCCGCCGCAAAATATCCAGATCATCCCAAAATCCTCGCCGCGCACCGGGATCAAGCCCTGTGCAGGGTTCATCAAATATCAATATTTTGGGGTGGTGCAGCAAACTTTTGCACAGTTCAACGCGTCGCTGTAAGCCGCCAGATAGTACTTCTACCCGATCTTTTGCGCGATCGGTGAGGGCCATCATGTCCAGTACTTCTTCGATGCGTTGGGAGAGCGAGCGGCCTTTCAAGCCGTAGAGGTGGCCTTGATGGCGCAAATTTTCCAATACGGTCAAACGGGTATCTAAGCTGGGATGCTGGAAAACCACCCCGATGCGTGCGCGCACAGCACCGGTAGCAGCGTTTTTGCCCAACAGGTGAATTGAACCGTGGTCGGGAGACAGCATGGTACACAACATGCGAAATAGGGTGGTCTTTCCCCCTCCATTGGGGCCTAAAAGACCGTACATTTCCCCGGCCATCACCTGTAATGTGATACTGTCTAAGGCCACATGCTCACCAAATTTGTGGCTCACATTTTCGACATCTATTGCTACTTGCAATTGGTTGCTTAACATAAAAAGAAAGGTGATAGGTCAGCCTATCACCTCCTGTATCTTCTGAATTGGATGCACACTTGTCTCACGCGATTTTGTCCAACATCATTACTGTCCACAATACGGGCAGATATATGAGCGTCGCTCGCATCAGGCGACGCGCTAACACATCTGTACGCGACTGCGCAAAGGTTAAACTGGCGTACAACAGGCCCAGGCCGAGCAAAACGGCAACGCCAAAATACGCGACACCAGCCATGCCCAATAGCGCTGGTATCAGGCTGCACGACAACAAGACCAGAGTATAAAGTACTACCTGATGGGCGGTTCTATGGCCTTGCGGGTCTTCTATGGGTAGCATGCGAAATCCGCCTCGTGCGTAATCTTCTCGATAAAGCCAGGCAATGGACAAAAAATGGGGGAATTGCCACAAAAACAAAATGCCAAATAGAGCCAGCGCTTCGCCACTCAAAACACCTGTTGCCGCGGTCCATCCACCTACTGGCGGCAATGCGCCTGCGATGGCACCAATAGATGTATTGTGCGGTGTTTTGGGCTTTAAGGGCGTATAGAGGAGCAAATATACCACTACGGTTAATAATCCCACCAGTGCGGTCAAAATATTGACCAGCACCCCCAGATAGAGAATGCCCATACCACTCAAAATTAGCCCGAAGCAAAAGGCCAGCTCTGGCGCAATGCGTCCCGCAGGCAGTGGTCGGTCAGCCGTGCGTCCCATTCTCGCATCGCGCTCGCGCTCCATAAACTGGTTCAAAACACCCGTGCCAGATGTAGTCAAAAAAGTGGCGAATAGCACATGGAAGATGTGAATCGGATCGGGAACATATCCCATGCCGAGCACATATCCCACAGAAGTGCTAAACACGACCATTAGCCCAATCCGAAATTTAATTAAAACAAATAAGTCGTTCACAAATGTTTTTGCATGTACCAGTTCGGCGTTCATAAAGGATATTCTTAAAAAAAGGGTTTGATCAAAAGCACCACTTATTTTTCGAAGTCTTAACAATACCAGCTTTTGGGCTATGAGTCAAGTACAAGAAAGATTTGCGTTTGCGCATTGCCAACTTGCATAGAAGAAAGTGCGTTGTTAGAGAAAAAAAGACAAAAGTGTAGATTATAAAACCAGATATGGACTTGCCAAAATGCAGTGCGTAAAATGTTGGCTTTTTTTGAGAAGCTGTTTTAAAATACCCGGTGTGTTCACAAGCGCGATAAGGAAGAGGAAGATATGCAACGTCTAATATTGACTGTCCAGGAAGAGAGCGGAATCGAACGCCACGCCTGGCCTGTGACCCGGGGCGTACCTCTGCCACAAGGGGCTGTAGCCGAATGCGCCGATTTGTGGTTGGAGGATGCTCAGGGACGGGCTGTAGATCTGCAAAGTCGTCCACTGAGCCATTGGCCCGACGGCAGTATCAAGTGGGTCCTGGTCGATTTTCAAGCCGATGTGGTCGGATCGGCGATTTACCACTTGTGTTATGCAGGAGAAGCCCCTCGCGCTGCTCCGGCGAATCGACTGCAAATAAGCGAGAGCGACGAGCGCCTTGTCGTGTGTACCGGCCCCTTGCGCTTTGCCGTGAGTCGGCAGCGCTATGGCCTGGTACACGCGGTGTCATTGGGGCGGCAGGAGGCCGATGGCTTTGTCGAAGAAGTCGCTGTGAGTTCGCAGGGCGGCGACAGTTGGGCCGATATTTGCGAGGCTTTTGAAAGTGGGGAGACTCAGCGGCGGATCTACGGTATGGGCGGGATGTGCCGGGCATCGCTGGGGGAAAGCGCTTACCGGGTCCAGGTGGAAGAATCCGGGCCTCTGCGGGCGGTGATTCGCTGTGAAGGCGCCCTGGAATCCGAGGCGCCCATGCACCACTACGTCGGCTATCAACCCTTCCGTTTTGTGACGCGTATCTACGCCTTTGCCGGTCACGCCTTTTTGCGGGTCCTGCACACCGTCGTGGTGGCCTGCGATCCAGATCAGACCGAATTGCGGGAACTGGCCGTGCGAATCCCGGTGGATTGGGCGGGAAAACGACGCTATCGGGTGGGGGGGAATCGGTGTATGGAAGGCGTTCTCGGTCGGGACGAAGGCCTGCTTTTGGCCCAGCGCCAGGATCGCCACTTCCGCCTGGAGCGGCGGCGCAGCGAGCGCTCAGAGAGGATAGCAGAAGGCGAACGGGCCGGTGGGTGGGCGGTGTTGGAGGGCGAAGAAGCCGGGGTCGGGGTGGCGTTGCGCTATATGGTCGAGGAATATCCCAAAGCCATAGGCGTGGATCAAGGGGGAATCGACGTGTTTTTGTGGAAAGATCCGGATGATGGACGACTGCATTTCAGGCGCTATGCCGAGGAGGTGGCGTGGCACGAGGGAGAAGGCGTGTACAGCGATGGCCTGGGCACGGCAAAAACCTCGGAATTTTTCATCGATTACTTCCAGCGCTATACCAGCGAAGAAGCCCCTCAACGGCTGACGGCTTTGCTCGATTGGCCACACGTCGCGGTTGATCCCGTCTGGATGGCTCACTGCCAGGTCACAGGTGGCTTTGCGGTCCGCGCGGTAGATGCCTTCCCGCACTCCGAGCGCATGATTGATGGCTTCCTCGATTGGATGGCGCGCAGCATTGAAGTCAACCGCTGGCACGGTTTTTTTGACTGGGGCGATGTGCTCGTGGCCTGGGAGGAATCGACCGGCGATTGGCGCTTCCGGGGCCGGTGGGGATGGTGCAACAGCGAGTGGGACCCGCGCCACGGGGTGTGGATCCAGTATTTGCGCAGCGGGGCAGGGCGCTGGTTCCGTCTCGGTGAGGCGATGACCCGGCACTCGATGGATGTCGATACCTGCCACTACCACCCGCTCAGGCCGTATCGGGTCGGCGGCTGTTTCCGACACAGCATCGACCACTTTGGCGACGAGCCTTGCGCTTCGCACACCTTTATCGACAACTGGATCGACTATTACTACTTGACGGGCGACCACCGTACATTGGAGGTGCTCGGAGAAGCTGGGGAATTTTTCCTGCGCTATCGCTGGAGCGAAGATCCCCGTTTCTCCTTTAGTTTGCGCAGCATTGCCAATACCTTGCGCGCTCTGCTGTATTTGTGGGAACTAACGGGCAAAACGCGTTTTAAACAGCGCGCCGAAGAAATTTTTCAGGTCATTGCCCGGGGGCAGAACGACGACGGCAGTTGGCACAAGCGCTTTCAGGTTTCCACTCCCGATAGGCTGCCGGACCAGGCACCCTACGGCATGGCCACCGAAGGCACGACCCTGGCTGTGGAAATGGGCACCGCAGCACCTTTTACTCCGGCTGAGCACAAAGCCCTGGGCGGGGCTTCTACCGCGGGTAAACAAGTGCTGTCCTACGCCGACCAAAAGGGGTATCAGACCCACTATTTAATGATCGGCATCGAATTGCTGCACCGACTGACAGGCAGGACCGATGTGGCCGAATGCTATCTGCGGGCTGTGGATTGGTTTTGCGGTGGGCCTGGGGTTTTCGATCCAGAAATGGCATGGAAGCAGCGCTACGGCGGGGTGCTGTGCCGCCACCTGAGCTATGCGTACAGGCTGACAGGCGAGCGGGGCTATTTGGAGGTGGGTCAGCACCTGCTGCGCCGCCTGGCTGAATCGCAGGATTGGAGCGACGATCCCAAAAGGCGCGGCGCAGTGGGACTGAGCCCCATGTACTTGAGCCTGCTGTTTTTCGGCGTGCCCCATTTGTTGGGTGCCCTGCAAGACGCGGGGATGGACGAGTGATTGTAGGGCGCATCGGAGCATTCTCTAAAAATTATGCACATTATGTCCCTGCAGGGGGAACCAGAACCAATCTATGATAAATACCAGGCCCGTGCTCACCGCCTGTGCTGCCAGCAAGCCGATGAAAAATGGTTTTCCCTTTTCGTACAATTGCACGCCACCCATTTTCATGACAACCGCTTTGATTGACCAGACAATAAAAATCGAAAAGACCGTCTTGCTCACGCCGTAATTCCCCTGCATAGCCAGGCCAATCGGGTGCAGGGGCCACCACGGTACCCAGTAGCGAACGGTCGTCAAAATCGCCATCAGTCCCATCCCGATAAATGCCCACATGACCCTGCCATTGCCGCCGGGTGCCAGGGGGTTTCGTATTTCTGTAATCACAAAATCAAATGCCACGGGTCCCGTCTTCTTCATCCCCATATTACCCAGGTTATAGGCTCCGTATTCATAACTCAAATACAGCGTATCCACTATTGAGATGGTGAAGCCCAGTGCGAGTGCCAGCCACAGCACTGGTGTAATTCGCCGTGGACTGACGACCTTATCCACGGCTTTTACCGCCTGGGTGAACGGCGGCATCAAAAATCCCTTCCCAATATCGGGCCACTGATTAAATACATGCATAAACCCGAGTACCACCACGCCGGAAAGCCCTACCATATTTGAACCAAATGCCTGCACCACAGCATCGTGGGGCTGAATGCGATAGTACACATAGACCAATCCCAGCTCTGCAATGGCGCGGGCAAGGCCCAGGAATAACAACATCGCCAAAATGAGAAAGCAAAATACCACCCACAAGGGCATGCCCGCCGTATATAGCCACGCCGAGACAAATGCAAATGCGCCCAATAAGCCGAATACTGCCATGCGATAGGACAATAATTCGCCGCTATCATCAACTTCGCAGTTGGGATATAGTGCCTTGCGTATCACGGCCTTCAAATGCGCGCGCGCCATCCACAATCCCCAGGCAGATAAGAAGATCAATGCGCCCATGCTCTGCCAGCCCAGAGCATCGCTTGTCCAGTGGTGGGTTGCCGCGCCGATTTGATAGCCAAAGATATTGAATACATATACCTGAAACGCCGTCAAAATAATGAAGAACCACACGCTGAACAGCACATCCAGGCGCGCAAAATACCCGAATCCAATGGCGTAAAAACTCAGGCGATTTACCATCCAGGGAAAGTCTGGAATCGGTTGCCACTGTGTTTGTTCAATGTCTATATGCGGAAATGCCGGGGTAAAATAAGACGCGATATTCCACAATTTCAAGAGCATGACCAGAGAAAATGCGATCCAGAACAGGGGAGAGCGAAATGTTTTTTCCAGTCCGCCGCCCTTTTCTGTCTCCGCCAGAGATTGTGCGACTTCGACAAGTGGATAAGCCAAACGCTCGTAATCCACCCATTGCTTTCGCAAAATTACGACCAGACAAAATACCCCAAAGCCCATTGCGCCGAAAAAGCACATCCACCAGAAAACGGGTACTGCCCACACGCGCCACGGGGGGGATCCGCCTCCGCCTTCAAAAAACCGCGTCATTTCACCAGTGGCATTTGAGGGTGCGAGCCAGGCGGGGATGGTGTTGTGTATAAAACCCCATCCATTTTCTACAGATGCAAAATAATAGGGGGCTGCCAGAACGCCGAAGAAGTGGCCCGTCAGCCCGTCGTAAGCCAGCGCGATTCCCACAAAGCCCGACCCCAGGACCACCAGCAATTCCGACCGCGAAAGCTCCCATCCCGCCCGCAAGTGGTTTAATGCCAGATTGAGTGTACACGCGATCAAAAACGGAAAGAAGAACGCCATGGGGAAATGGCTGCGGCTGATATTCGATCCCGACGTGTAGTACGGCATCCACTCATTCCACAGTACGCTTGCAGTGATCACCACTACCGATGCAATTACCGACCGCGTTGTCACCGCCCGCACGGGTGTTGTTTCCGAGAGTTGTTTGAATCGCTCTGCCATGATTTTCACTCAATTATTTCGTTTATCCAGATCTGCCTTAATCTCTTTGGCTTTTTCGTCGTCGATTTCATAAAATTTTAACAGGATCAATCCCGCCACGGCCAGGATCGCGGGCAATACGGCAAAGAGAAAGCGCATCCAGAACATCACGCCTGGATCTTGTGCCACACCTTTTGTAGCGTCAAATCCAATGATTGCCAGAATATATCCCTGCCCGAGCGCGAATGTGGTCGCCTGTGTCACTTTTTGAAACCAGCCCGTTGCCGCGCCGTACATGCCTTCGCGCCGAAAGCCGGTTTTCCATTCATCCCAGTCGCAGATATCGGCTTTCATCGACGTAATAATGAGCCAGAAGCCCATTTCGCCGATGCGGATAAAGGGCTGTACGATGAGTTGCAAATAGGGCATTGCTGGCGTATAGCAGAACCACTTCAAAATAGAACCGAGGAGAAGGGAGGAGATTGAAATACCAAGGGTTTTGATCTTTCCAATTCGAGAGGACAAATAGGTCAATACGGGAATGGCGGCGAAGGATACGATGGTTCCGATGAGAATAGCGTGTCCTTGTATCTCGGCTCCAAATTTTACATCTCCCTGGGCAACGTGATAGATGTTGACATAAGGTCCCAATGCCAGCGTGAAATTGCCACCAAAAATAGTTACGACCGTCAGGCTACTCAGGATGAGGAATGGTTTGGTCTTCAGGGTTGTTTTGATCGCCCAACCGACGGGTACTTTTTCCTGTTTAGCTGCCTGTTCTGAGTGGCCTTCGCGCACGAGAAAAACAGTGGGTAATAAAAATATAAAAATGACCAGGCCAACGCCAATGCCGACGTATTTGGCTCCCGTCATGGTGTCGCCAAAAATATCGAGTGTGCAAAAATAGAAGAGATAGCCCACGAGAATGGTGCTGATCTGCTGAAAAAACGAGCGGTACGCAAAGATATTTGTCCGCTCGTGATAGTTGTGGCTCAGTTCAAAGCCGAGACTGTTGTAGGATACTTGCAAAATGGTGACACAGGTGTAGAGGCCCAGACTGGCAAACATAAAATACGCATATAGTGCGTCTTGACTCAGTCCTTGGGGCACGTTCAAAATGAGTGCGTAGCCAATGGCCGTCAAAATAGCGCCCAGAAAGAGATAGGGTCTGCGCCGGCCCCAGCGAGATTTTGTGTTGTCCGAAAGCCATCCCATAAAGGGATCGGTAATCGCATCCCAGCCTCGGGAGAGCAACAGGACAGTGCCAACCTTAGATGGATGCATGCCCAGCGTAATATTAAAAATGGGGCCTGAGAGCTTTTTGATCGAATTGACACTTGTGTTCATCGGCAGGACGCCGACGCCATAAGCGATCTTTTCGAGCAATGGAATCGGCGGATAATCCCGCCCAATGGGTTCGCCCTCGCCCCAGGGTGCTGCTTTTTGATCTGTTTTACTTGTGGACACAAAGTTCTCCTATTTTTTATTTTTTTTGGGATTCACGATACTGTTTGTACTTTGCAGATGCTGGATTCACATGGGCGTACGCTTCCAATTCGGTTTCCATTCCACGGTCATTTTGCTGCGCCATCCACGCATCGAGTTCCGTCCGCATCTCTTTCATGATACCTGCGTATTGGGCGTCTCCAGATAAATTTTCCAACTCGTAGGGATCGTTTTCCAGGTCGTAAAATTCCACTGCCGGGCGATGCCGCAAGGCGTGTACCCGGGGCGCGAGTGCTGGATTTTTTTGGGCTGCTTCTGCCCATCCCATTTCGTCCATAAACCGCGTCACATTGCACTGAAACACACCTTCGTGATTGAGATTTGCGATGTATTTATATCTTCTGGAGCGCACCGAGCGAATCGGATAATCTGTCCCGTCTCGAACACCGCGATTGGTATAAGCGCCATATACGTAATCCCGGTGATGATTGCCATTTCCTGCGACGAGATGCCAAAAACTTTTTCCGTCAAATCCAGATCCTCCATCTGGCGCGCCTGCTTTGCCCGTATCGACTTGTGCGGGATCGCCGCCTGCGACTTGTAGGAGCGTTGGCAAAATATCCACATATTGCACGAGAGCATCGCAGGATGAACCCGCCTCAATTTTGCCCGGCCAGCGCATGATCAGCCCGGTGTGCAACCCGTTTTCATAACACGTCCACTTGCCGCCATAGGGGAATGCTGATCCCTGTTCCGTGGAGAAAACCACGAGTGTGTTATCCGATATGATTTGCAGACATCGGCCCAACTCGGCGTCCAGTGCGGTAATTTCGGCATAGTACGCCGCCAATCGTTTTCGCGTTTCCGGGGTGTCGATTAAATACGGTGGAATCGTCACTTTATCCGGATCGTACATGTCCTGCGGCCCTTTTGTATATGGCAGGTGGGGATTGCGAGATGCGACGATCAGACAATAGGGCTGTCCCGGTTCTCGATTGATGAATTCTTGAATAACCTGGATTGACGCATCGGAATCCAGCAATTCATTGGTTCTGGTTGTTTTCAATACCTCAAAGGGAAATGATTCGGATGGTCCGTAGTGTTGTTTTCCAATGATTCCAACGCGATAGCCCAGTGCTTTGAAATGATGCGCCATGCTCTTAACACCCGGATGCACAAATCCCCCCTGGGGATATGCGCCATTGCGTATTGGAAACATTCCGGTGTACAATTGCTGACGGGTGGGCGCGCAAATTGACGTGGAGGTAAAACAGCCATCAAAACGCATGCCTTCACGCGATAGGCGATCCAGATTTGGCGTTTGTACTTCTGCATTGCCATATACGCCGCAGTCTCGCCACGTCATATCGTCAGCCAAAAACAATACAATATTGGGACGATCATCTGTCTGTGCCCGAAGTATTGATGGCATTGCAACGGTCGCTACGGCAGTTTGTTTGATGAACTCGCGTCGGTTCATAATTATCTCCGGTTGTTGTCAGTAGTCAAAGTCATCTTGCTGTGCTTTGCGAATCCGAATGGCAAATGCTTCTTGAGGATTTTTTACGGTGATCTGGTGAATGTCTTCATCGGTAAAGTTCGCTTTTCGCATCAGTGGAATAAATTGGTCAAAAATGGCATTATAAGGCTTAAAAGGACGGTCGCCATATCCAAATGAATTTCCGTCGTGAGAAAGTAAAACCCGGGGCAAAACGCCAAATCTTCTCATATGGCGCAGTGCATCGAGATGGGGATTGAGGGTTTCGTCGCGGATGCTATCTAGCCCGATCCACGCACCTGCTTGCGCAACGGGGGTCAGGTCGGCGGGATCTTTGACGCGTTGTGCGTGTGCCCAGATCCACGCCTCGGGATGGACGCCCATTTCTTCGAGCAGCGCAACCTGCTCAACAGCCGCATCCGTGCTGCCACTTGTGTGCGAGACAATTGTCAGACCCGTTTTGAGATGGGTTTTGCCCGCCGCCAAAATGAGTTTTTTGTCTATGTCAGAGGGCATGCCGGGGTCAACGCCAATTTTGATAAATCCCGGGCGAATATCTGTCCCGTCAATCCCGTTTTCCCACTCATCAATCCAGCGTTGGGCAATTTGATCAACTGTTTCTTCAAAGGCGTGTGCTGGCACGTAGCGATCGTGCGCTGCGCCAAAATATCCGGTATTGGTCAGTATTTGCATCCCGGTTTCTCGTGAGATGCGCCGGAGCAAATCCACGCGCCGTCCAAAATAAGCCCCCGTACATTCACAAATGGTTTGCACGCCAAATACTTTTAACATTTTGAGATAGGGGATAACCCTGGCGAATAATTTTTCTTCGTCGTATTGCGCCACTTTGACTGGCTGTCCGCCGAAAATAGACATGATGTGTTCGTGGGGGAGGGTGAGCCCCATCTGCTCGGGTGTTATCGGCCCGGTTACAGTCATCACCTGTGGTTTTGATGCAAAAGCCGACGGGGCAATTGCCAGCACACCCGCAGTTGCGAGGCTTTGTTGTATAAATGTTCTTCGGGTAATCATTGCGCTCTAAAAGTTGTGTACATTGTGTCCCTGCAGGGGGAACCAGATGCAATCTATGACAAATACCAATCCCGTGCTGAATGCTTGCGCTGCCAGCAGGCCGATGAAAAACGGTTTTCCTTTTTCGTATAGCTGCGCACCGCCCATCTTCATCACGACAACTTTGATTGACCATACAATAAATACCGAGAATACGGTTTTACTCACACCGTAGTTCCCTTGCATGGCCAGCCCAATTGGATGCAACGGCCAGGCGGGGATCCAGTAACGGATTAGAGTCAAAATCGCCATCGCACTGGCACCAACTCCCGCCCACATCACGCGGCCATCACCTCCGAGTCCCAGGGGATTACGGATCGCGTTCATCGCAAAATCAAATGCCCGCGGACCAACGTGCTTGAGGCCCATATTTCCCAGATTATAAGCCCCGTATTCATAACTCAAGTAGAGCGTGTTGACAATCGAAATCACAAAGCCCACGGCGAGCGATGCCCAGATCACGCCTGTAATTCGCCGGGGTGTTACGGTCTTATCTACGGCCTTAACCGCCTGGGAAAACGACGGCATCAAAAAGCCTTTGCCGATGTCGGGAAAAAAATTGAACACCCGCATAAATGCCAGCGCGGTGATGCTCGAAACCCCCATGATCGATGCCGATCCAAATGCCTGCACGACCGCGTCATTTGGCTCTAACCGATAATAGGCATAGACCAGCCCCAGCTCAGAAACAGCGCGTGCCAGGCCCAAGAATAACAACATTGCCAGAATTAGAAATACTATCGCAACCCACAACGCCATGCCGGTTGCGACCAGCCAGCACGTTGCAAACACGAGCGAGAGTACGAGGCCAAATACAGCTGTGCGATACGACAATAACTCTCCGCGATCATCTATTTCACAACTCGGGTCCCAGGCTTTGCGCCATACGGCCTTCAAATGTGCGCGCGCCATCCACAAGCCCCACACTGCAAGGAAAATGAGTGCGCCCATGCTCTGCCAGTTTAATAATTCATTTTGCCAGTGCAGACTGGATGAACCGAGAGGGTATCCAAAAATATTCGAGGCATAGATCTGAAATGCCGTCAAGACGATAAAAAACCACACGCTGAACAATACATCTAATCGTGCAAAATAGCCAAAACCTATGGCGTAAAAACTGAGGCGAAAGGGCAATGCGGGAAAATCGGGAAAAGCCCGCCAGTTCATTCCCTCAATAGAAATATGCGGAAAAGCCGGCGAAAAGTAAGATCCGATATTCCACAGCTTTAACGCCATTACCAGGCCAAATGCGATCCAGAACAACGGGGACCGGAGCATTTTTTCCAGCGTGCCACCCGGCTCAGTCTCGGTCAGCAGGGTTCCCACTTCTACAAGCGGATATGCCAACCGCTCGTAATCCACCCATTGCTTTCGCAAAATCACCACCACGCTGAATGCCGCAAACCCCATCGCGCCCAAAAAACACATCCACCAGAATATCGGTGCGACCCATACGCGCCAGGGGAATGTTCCCTTTCCGCCCTCGTAAAACCGCGTCATCTCTCCGCCCGCATTGGTCGGCACCTGCCAGTGCGGGATATGTTCGAGTAAGTACGTCGTCCAGCCGTTTTCCGTTGAGGCAAAATAATAGGGCGCAGCTACCACGCCGATCAGATGCCCACTGATCCCGTCGTAAGACACCGAGATGCCGACCAGTCCAGAAGCCAGGACCACCAGCAATTCCGACCGCGTCAACGCCCAGGTTGAACGCCGATGATTTGCCAGCAAATTGCATATACACAATATCAAAAAGGGATAAAAGAGTGCTACGGGAAAATGGCTGCGGCTGATATTGGATCCCGATGTGTAATACGGCATCCATTCATTCCACAGCACACTGACCAGGATCATGGCGACCGACGCAGCAGCGGTTCGATAGGTGCGCAAACCCCTGCCGAGCGGCTTTTGTATCTGTATGTTTTGTGCGGATTCGGCCATGGTAGGGGTCAGGGAATGGTAGGGGTCAGGGATTAGCCTGTGGGCTTTACATAAAAAAGGGAGCCGGTCAAAAACAGGCTCCCTTTTCAAAATGGCGGGGAATACATCGCAATAGTCTAAAAGCCCGCCTGAAGCGTCAAGCGGTTGACACCGTCAAATACGCCAAAATCGGTGTACGCATAATCCACGCGCAAAGCGAGGCTGCCCAGATCGCGGCCAAAGCCGACGCCCAGAGATATGCCCTGTTCATCGGTTGGCGTTATATATCCGGCGCGCAAAGATAGGGTTTTCATAATCGTATAATCCACCCCGACCTTGACTTGCTCGGAAAAGTCGCGCGGGCGCTCGGTGTCCACCGATAGAATTATGGAATGGGTATCCTTATCCATATCCGTGAGATCGATCAAATCCATCGCCAACCCCATGCGGAATGTCAGCGGCAATTCAAAACTCTCCTCGCTATACTTGTTTTCCTGAGAGAAGTTTCGCGTGTTCAGCGCCAGTGTCAGGCTCTTATATCCCGTCCAGTAGAGTACGCCAAAATCGACAATGGTCGAGCGCTCGCTAAAAGATTTATTTACAGGCGATGCGCCTTCAAGGCCCACGGGAACATCGCCGAACGATTGCTTGGCGATGCGTATATTGCCACCCACTGAAAAACGGTCGGTAATAGCGCGGGCATAACCGAGTCCGATTGCCCAGGCAGATGGGCTATACGTGCCCACATCGAGGAATCCCTTTTCGTTGTCTGCGCGAATGGTGCGTTCAAAATCGCCGTAATCGACGGCAACCATTGACAACCCGAAAACGCCCCAATCCGTATTCAATGCGACACTGCCCATGTTGTAGGTCACATCTGCGATCCACTGGATCTGCCCGGCAGAGAGTTGAAACTTGCGGGTGGCATACGCCATTGATGCGGGATTGTAAAACATCGCCGATGACCCCACCCTCAATGCGGAATACGCATCGCCCATGGCGGCGGCGCGCGCATCGGGCGATACGCTCAAAAACTTAAAGCCCGCTTGTGCGCGGCGTTCGCGCGGGAGATCCTGTCCCGGTTCGGGCACGGGAAGGTCGTCTGGATCTGTCGTATCCACAGGGTCCTGTGCGTAGAGCGGCGTCAGACACATCAGACTTAGCGCGACATAAGTAAGAAATTTTCTGGTCATTGAATTACTCCATTCTTAACGAATAATGACGAATTTTTTGATTATCTTTTCGCCGGTCTGAGTGTCTGTGATCACGGCAAAATAAATGCCGCTTGTAATCACCTGATTCGATTCTGTGGTCAGGTTCCAAAATTCGTCCCCTGTGCCGTCTGTGTGCTCAATGGTGAAAATCGATTCTCCCAGTTCGCTGAAAATCTGGATGGTGCATTCCCCGGGAATTTCGAAGAATGCCAGCTTGTCCTGCTGGTCTGGGAATCGAATATTCTGATCGGCTTCCAGCACATAGGGATTGGGCACAACGCGCACGTCACTCATTACGCCGCCGGGCGGACGCTTCAAAAACGCGGGATCATAGGTCTGCGTATAATACCGGCTGCTTTTCAGCACACTGCCTGTCGGCGTCATTCCCGTTCCATCGCTGTTCACCTGGCCTACAGATTGGATATAGTAGAAATAACTGATGCCGCGCACCACGTCCGCATCTGCGTATTCGCGTGCCTCTGCCCCCAGGGTGGCGATCAATTGATATTCCCAGCGGTCATCCACATTGCCTTCATAAAAATTGCGCGTACGCCAGATCTCAAAACCCGAGTGGTTGGCATTGGCAAAGGTATCCCAGGAAAGCACAATTTGATCAGAACCGGACTGCACATTGAAAACTCTGGGCGGCAGTGGGGGATGCGGAATATTATAACCCGATTCCCAGTTCGCAGTAGCTCTGCGGATCATCTGGTAGATGGAATCCCGGGTGCCCAGTACCCAGCGGTTCTTCGTGTGGGTCTGCCCATTGTAGGTAATGGGGAGTGTATCGTCATAACCAGAATCTTTGTACGCCTTGCCCACAGCAACAGATACGTCCCGGTTCAACCCGTGCATACCTTCAATCCAGACCATACTGACACTTTCGCCCGGAGCCAGTGTGTAGGGGCCAAAGGCAAACCACGGTACCATACCTCCACTTCTCATGCGAGAGACATCAGTTTGCGCACCCATGCGTTCGTACCACGATTCATCATCGAAAGGACCCGCAGGCTCCGGCGGTGCTGAACGGTCGGCTTCGTGTGGAAAAAAGTGTCCATCGGTGCCCGGGTTGCCATATTCGGCATAGCTCAGGTCCGGGTGCATAAAATGGTACGTGTCTACCATCTGTTCGGCATCGCCAAACGACGGGTTGCTAATCGAGTCGCCGCCGCGGTGAAAGCCCGTACTCCTGGGCTGGCCAGGATCATTAGTCGGATCTGATGGGCTTGTATCTGCGTGCAAGATCGCGCGGGTCAGCATATAAGCACCGCCGAGCCGACCAATGGAATCGCCTTCTGTAATCCGATAGTTAGCATTTCCGCGTCCACCTCGCCAGATAGGTCCTCCAAGTCGGTTCAGGAAGGACACATTCGTACCATTGCCGATCCAGCCGAGCGTGGCGCGTATGCCTTCCCATTTGCCCAGAGGCTCCTTGCCGTCGCCCACATAATCCCACATTGTGCCCGAGACACCCGCGCCCGTAACCCCGCGCGGCCCCCAGAGGTGCTCTTTAGCGGCAAAAGACAACATCATCTCGTTCGCGGTTTGATCGGGCAATTCGATCTCTTCATCGGCATCGACATTGCCCGTATTTGTCCAGGTCATTTCCCGGATGTGGTAGTCATCGTGATAGGGATTGGAAAATGCGTATATCTTCTCTTCCCATGTGATGCCTACATTGCTATGGGCACCGCGAACAATCATGCGATCTGATGGAATAGAAGGATCGACGCGGGTCAATACTGTGGGCCGAGAAAAAGATTGAAACCCATCGACAAACACGTCGGGTTTGTCAAACTTGCCAATCAGTTCCATGGGCAATGCAAAGTGTTCGCCCAGGTCAAATACGCGCGGTCCCGCACGGGCGACCTTAAATGGCCAGGGTTGGCCATTTTCATCGGTAAAATCTTTTACTCCAATATAGTGACGTGAACGCACATGGGTTCCACCTTCTCGAGCATAAATACCGGGCCAGTATTTCACACGTGCCCGAAACGGGGGGCGTGTGATTGAAGGCTCTGTGCCTGTCGATGCGTATCGATAGTGATAATCGCCCACATCCAGCCACATTAGTTCCGCCTGTGCCTGCACTTCGGTTGGCTGACCAAAGAACACCAGAGCCACAAGTGCAAAAGCTGTTCCGACCAGCGGTTTTAACAATCTGTTCATTACAATGTCTCCTGTTGAAACCACAGATAAACTATGTGGTTGCGTTTGAATTTAGAACGAGAACCGCAAGCCCAAACGCATGCGCAGTGGGTTTAAGAACCAGATAGTGTCGTTGTTGGGCATGTCGATATACAGCTTATTGTCCAGCACTTCATTCACAAAGTCCTGATTTGCCTGCGCCCAGTTTCCGTTTTGATATTCGTGATATTGTCCGGTTTCCTGAACATACCACAACACGCGGCGGCCGGGTTCGAGACCCGTGGGCAGTACAGCCGTGATTTCCGCATCGCCGGGCAATCCATTGGCGGGCAAATCGCTGGCTGTATTGACAATTTCGATGGGCACAAACTCCGTGCCGTAATCTCTGAAACTGCCGGGCGAGTCATTGCCGGGAATGAACTGATAGGGCGGTTCAAACTCGCCAAATGTGTCTTCTGGCAAATGCAGGGATACCATATAGAATTCCCAGTCTTCGAGCCCCGGGTTGGCAGAACTGCTATTGAGTCGCTTGAGATTAAACACATTATCGACGTCTAAAAAGAACATGGCCCTGACGCCCATCATCGCAAACTGCTTCGTCAGGCGCAGATCCATATTCCTGATACTCTTGTACTGGACATTTCTGATCAAACCGGGGATATCTCCACCTTCTGGCCCATACCAGTTGCTGTACTGACCCGCTCGCCAACGGCCCACGAAAGACATATCCCACTTGCCCAGGGGATAAAACTTAGAGACCTGGGGACCAAAGTCGCGCGGCGTGTAAAATTCCAGCGACAATCTGGCGAAGGGTCGGCTGGCGGGTCGGCTTTGATAGTGCCGCGTAGAGGTCGCATCAAAAGTGGCTTGCTCTAAGCGATTTTCAAATATCTGGCGCCGACCAAAGTTGCCGTCCTTAGTTTGCAGATACGTATAGTTGACTGATCCGCCAAACCACTTGCCCCTGTGCTTTCTAATGGTTATTTCAAAGCCCCGGATATCGTCGTAGTTGAGGGGTTCAAAAAGGTTGTAAGCTACGGTTTGGTCCAGATTGGTGTAGGCCACACCAATTGACTGGTCGTCGTTGGCCTTGTAATATCCGGTCAGGCGCAGCAAATACCGATCAAACAAATTCTGCTCAAAGCCGAGTTCGTAATTGATCGTGCGCGGCATCGGATGATTGGGATTGCCAATCCGAGAGACTGCACCCGTATTTATTTCATCGATGAGAAAGAGATTGTGTGGGTTCAGCATCTGGCGGAAGTGCCCATAGTTAAAAAACAATTTGCTATCTGCTGTTACCGGGAACGAAATACCCAAGCGCGGGCTTAAATAAGACAGGGTCTTAACAGGCGCCTGATCGAGTGCTTCCTCGAGATTTTCTTTGCCAATTTTAGGCCCAAACGCACCGGAGAAATCTTCATAAACCCACCATTCGCCACTCCCATTCCAGCGATCCCAACGCACCCCCAAGTTTGCGATCATCGCATTGAATTCGAGCTTGGTTTGCACATATCCGGCAAATTGGTTTGGAGTGCGTTGCCAGATGTATTTGGGTGCCGCATTGTTTTTGAAGAAAGGCTGTGCATTTTCGTGATTCACATCGTAATCACTGGCGATCCATTCAAAACCCGCCTTAAACTGCGCGACCTGATTGCGCTGGCTGGTAATGTCAAAACGCGTTGTATAGGCTACGACTTCAGAGTCGTCGCGTCCATTGGCCCAGTGTCCCCCAAAATACAGGCCGTCAACAAAGACTTCATTTTTCATAAAATAGCCATCGGGTGCAGCCGTCAACCCGATGTGGTTCTGCGTGACCTCTGAAACTTGTAAAGACGGACTGGGAGGCGCGAAGTCCGGATTGCGGGGAATGGTATTTTCAACAGCCGTCAAATCGCGGTCTGGATACTTTTCGGTCAAAAAGTCCGATTGCATCCTCTGAAAGCGAAACTCGTAAAATGTTCTGGGGCTCAACACATGTGAAAAGCTGAGGCCGATATTATTGCGCTTGATCTGAAGCGTGTTCTCGTGGTGATTTGCCCAAATCAGGTCAGCATCATTAAGACCCATTTCCTGATTGCCGCGCCACATGTTGGGAAAGCCACTCTTGTTCGGATTCAAGCCATATTCTTCACCTGCCATCGCCTCGACACTTAACTTCATGCTACTGCGAATATCCGACGTGACCTTTACGCGGCCCCAGTCGTTTTCATATTCATCAATATTGCGCGGCATCATATAGGCCCTGCGCTCGCGCTTGCCCGAAGCAAAGAACCTCAGACCGCCCAGTTTTTCGCTCAATCCCGGAATTAAGGGACCACCAAAACCCAGGTCGATATCGAAATCCGCATTGCGAACTTCCAGATCTTTGCGGCGATACCACTCGAACAACTCTGTGATGACCGCATCATCAACTTGCAGTTCATCAACTGGTAAAGTCGATTCATCTGCGCCCGTGTCTCTCACGCCCACGCCGTGATACGGATCAGTAGGGGTGGCAGCCCATCTTCGTACAATGGTATTCCACCCGGCCCAGACTCGATATTGACGCCGCGTGTACACATCCCAGGGGCTTTCGGGCGAATGGGTGCCCACGTTCCTCACAGCGGGATCTGTAAATGGCCGCCAAAAAAAGCCATTGGGATGATTTGGCAACGGACCAAAATAATCGCGCTGTGCGCCGCTGTGTCGCAACAACACATCGCCGTTGTAACGTCGCTTGTCGCCTTCTTTGGTTACAATATTGACCAGGCCCGAGCGCACGTTGCCGTATTCGGCGTTGAACCCACCCGACTGCACGCTCATTTCTTTGATTGAGGTATAACTCACCGTTGAATACGGTTCGTTGTTGCGCCCATCGCGCATGGACAGACCATCGACCGAAAAGGCGATCTCATTAAAATTGCTGCCTCGAATCGAGAGTTCGCCATTGGCAGAGGCGAGAACCCCTGCCTCTAATCGCACGACTTCGTTCACGCTGGTCAATGGCAGGGTTTCGACATCCTGCGCGGAGATATTGGCGACATTGGCGGAAATATCGGGTTGCACCACCGGGAGTTCGGCAACCACCGTGATCTCTGCCAGTTCAATGGTCTCTTCGACAAGGCCGTAGTCACCAGAGAAATTTACCGTTGTGGTCAGGTCTATAAAGACCCGCACATTGGTTTGCGTGGCTTTGTGATAGCCGACCATACTCGCACTGACGGTATAAGAACCCGGCGGCACATTGATGATGAAATAATTGCCATCGGGATCTGTTACCGCGCCCAATGTGGTGCCTTCAATGACCACATTGGCACCGGGCAGGGTTTCACCTGTGGATTTCTCCACGACCTTTCCGGCAATTTTACCGGTTGATCCGGCAAAAACAGCACTGGCTGAGAATGCCAGAGCTATGAAGAAAAAGAAAAATAGACTCGTCCGTCTCATAGACTTCCTCCTGTGGTGAAAGGGACAGTTGCGCTTTTCGTATTGGAATTGAATCAGATTGCCCAAAATTGAAGGGAGACAATCTGTTATGGTGCAAAAATTAGTCCACCAAATTTATCATTTTACAAAAAAAAATCAAGTAAGAATCGTGATGATCAGTAGTCAGCGGGTCAGACCCATTTGCAACTACATTGTTTTAGACAAATTAGAAGGTCACTTCGTTCCTTATGAACAATGTAATAAATTGTTATAGTGTTATAGTTTGTACACTCAAAAGGATCGGATTTTCTATACGCGATAAAATACGTCTCCATCTGGTCTGGGGCGGTGAAGTGGACATCCGGCAGGGCACGATCTGTCGCAGGGATACTGGTCTTCCAGTGCCTCCCAAACATGAGCTAATACGCTGTCGAGAGTGGCGTAAAATCTGTCTCGGCCGATTGCTTCGAGTACGCCTGCGCGATTGAGTGCGTCCAGGATCTGCTTTTTTGTACGCGTGAATAGTACTTCAATGCCGGTCTCGTGGAGCCGCTGTACCACGCCGATCAGCATTTCCTTTCCCGTGGCATCAATCTCATTTATCCCTTCGGCATCGACAATCACATAGCGCAATTTGGGATCGCGAATACGTTCCAATACGGCGTCTTCAAAAGCACCCGCGCTACCAAAATACAATGAGCCATCAAATCGGATGGTGGCAATTGCATCGCACAATTCCAGATCGTGTTCTACTGCGTCTCGAAACGCACCGTCGGGATGGCGGGCGAGGAAGGCCACGCGCGGTTTCATCGTGCGATAGAGATAGAGGGCGATTGATAAGGACGCACCGATCAAGATGCCCTGGTCGAGGTGTGGCGCGAAGATGAGGGTGAGTGCAAATGACGATATGGCGACAATGCCGTCGTGTTTGTGTACTTTCCACGCGCTTACAATGGGTTTGACGTTAATTAGTGCGGTGACAGAGACAATGACGATTGCCGCCAGGGTGGATAGGGGCATGTGGTATAAGAGTTGGGTGAAGAAAAGGAGTAGCAGGATGACCACTAAACCAGCAATGACAGATGCAAAGCCGGTTTGGCCGCCCGCGCGCAATGTGACGGTTGAACGAACAAAAGATCCGGAGACGGGAAAACTCTGAAAAAAACTGCCAGCGATATTGCTCAAGCCCTGTGCGAGCAATTCCTGGTTGGCGTCAATGCGTTGACGGGTTTGCGTGGCGATGGCTTTGGCAATTGAAATGGTTTCCAGGTATCCAATGAGTGCGATGGTTATGGTGGCACTGAGGATATGTGGTACGATACCCCAGTCAATTACTGGCAGTGCAAATGCGGGGATGCCTTCGGGGATGTTGCCCACGACCTGTCCGCCGTAATTTTGTTCAAATCCGATGAGCCATGAGATGCCTGTTGTCAAGATGGCGACAATTAGCACACCCGGGATTTGCGGGCTAATGCGGCGCAAGATAAATAATAATGCGATGGCAGAGAGGCCCATGATCAGGGTGGGGGAGTGAAAGCCCGCTGATATGACGTCCCACATGCGTATCATGCGTTCGTAATGTGCCCCGCCGCGTTCTACGGTGACGCCGAATAATTTGTCGATTTGCGATGTGCCGATGATGATGGCTGCGGCATTGGTAAAACCGAGTACCACCGGATGTGAGAGAAAGTTCACCAATACGCCCAGGCGCAATATGCCCAGCCCGAATTGCAAGAGGCCAACCATGAGAGCCAGCAGGATCGCATAGGCGATATACGCCTGTTCGTCAACTGCGAGTTGTCCCAATTCAGAGGCGACCATCAAGGCGACGAGCGCAACCGGGCCTGTGGAGAGTTGGCGAGAAGACCCGAAGAGGGCGCTGACAATGATGGGTACAAAGGATGCATAGAAGCCGTAGTAGGGCGGCATTTCGGCCAGTTGGGCATTGGCCATGGCCTGTGGGATCAAGACCAGCGATAAGGTGATGCCCGCAATAATATCGGCGCGCAGGATGTGCCGGTCTTTGAGTTCTCCAATCCAGTTGAGAAAAGGCAGATAGCGATGGAGTAGTGAATTTGGCATGCGTATTCCGTACCGTATGGTTGTTTTATCCGGATATTTAATCTGCTCAACGCAAGCGCAAAGTGCAAGGATAAAGTCACGGAGGATGTAAAAGTGCTATACATCCCCTCAATTTGTTTGTATTATATTTGCCATTGTTAGCGAGAAATCTGTTTACAGGTGCCTTACCAAACAAAGGAGTTTACATGTCTTTCAAGAATCGCACGTTTTTTTGGTTTGCCTGGCTTCTGGGTCTGTCTGTAGTCGGTTATGCATTTGCACAGGAAGCATCGTCGGGTGAATCGCCGGGAGGAATTAAAGCATTTACGATGGCTTTGAATGAACACCTGGGTACGGTTGTCGGGTTTTTGGGCAATATTTTATTTCAGGATTTCGGTACAGATATTCCTCTCATTGTCGTTGTCTTGTTTGGTGGTGGCGTGTATTACTCTTTTTATTTTGGCTGGATTTCTCTGCGTGGTTTCAAACATTCGATTGACGTGATTCGCGGGCGGTACGATCATCCCGACCATCCTGGCGAAATTTCGCACTTTAAGGCACTGACCAGTGCGCTGTCTGCGACTGTGGGATTGGGAAATATCGCTGGGGTTGCAATTGCGATAAGTCTGGGGGGACCTGGTGCGGTTTTCTGGATGATTGGTATGGCGTTTTTTGGCATGGCTTCAAAGCTGGCGTCCTGTACGCTGGCGGTAATGCACAGGAAAATCCATCCCGATGGCCGCGTGTCGGGTGGCCCGATGTATTATCTGGAACACGGTCTTGGCGAAAAAGGCCTCAGGCCGTTGGGGCGCACATTCGCTGTGATTTTTGCGATTCTGACGATTGGCGGTTCTCTGGGTGGCGGCAATATGTTTCAAGCCAACCAGACCCTTGAAATTCTCAGCACAGTATCTGAGAGCTTTATAACATATAACTGGCTAATGGGTATTGTTATGGCGACATTTGTAGCCATTGTCATTATTGGCGGCATCAAGCGCATTGGCAATGTAACGTCGCGCATTGTGCCCTTTATGTGTGGACTATATGTTCTGACCTCAATTTTGATTATTCTGACGAATATTACAGAAGTTCCCGGGCTTATTGCGAATATTATTTCACAGGCGTTTACGCCAGAAGCTATGTATGGCGGATTTATCGGGGTATTGGTTAACGGGGTTAAGCGGGCTGCTTTTTCCAATGAGGCGGGATTGGGTTCTGCTGCATTTGCCCACGCGGCAGCCAAAACCGATGAACCCGCTCGTGAAGGGATGGTCGCGATGATCGGGCCTTTTATCGATACCATTATTATATGTTTGATGACGGCATTGGTTTGTATGATCACAGGTGCATATCAACTTGCAGAGTTTCAAGGTACGTCAGACTGGGTAGTTGGTGCTAAAATGACGGCTGCGGCATTTGATTCGTTTATTCCTGGGGCGCGTTATGTGCTCGCGATTGCCGTGATGCTTTTTGCGTATTCGACTATGATCTCCTGGTCTTATTACGGCGAGCGTGCATGGGAATATCTTTTTGGTATGAAATCTATTCTGGCTTATCGGGTTATTTTTGTTTGCTTTGTGTTCATCGGATCGGTCACTGCGTTAAAAAATGTTCTCAATTTTTCAGACATGATGATTTTGGGTATGGCGTTTCCGAATATTGTCGGTGGCGTTATTTTAAGCCCACAGATCAAGGCTGTGCTCAAAGAATACTGGGGACGTTACAAGGCGGGTGAGTTAACGGTGTATAAATAACCGGCCGATTTTTTTACCATTTCAATGCAGATGGGAGTGTTTTTATCTATTAGGCACACGGGGGGTCCTCTTGTTTGGGATAATACAACAAAATTAAAGGAACCTCCTCTGGGCTATTAACGTCACGCTATCACAATTGTGTCGGTAAAAAATTATGGGTGAACACTATGAGCATAGAAATTGGCACTTTGCTGGTTAAAGACCCGGATATATGTGGTGGACTCTTACGCATAGACGGTACGCGCATGACAGTAAATCAAATCGTTGTGTGGTATAAACAAGGGTATAGCCCGGAAGAAATTGCAGATCAATATCCGCATTTGACGCTATCGCAAATCTATGCAGCGTTGGCTTATTACCACGCGAACAAAGAAGAAGTAGAAGCGTCTTTGGTGGCCGAAGAAAAAAAAATTGACCAGTGACGAAATGAAAAACAATATTCAATTTCTTTAATTGGATTTTGTTCATTTATGGGCATTAAATAGCTGAACAGATTACGGGTTTACCACAAAAGGCGAACCCGTTTTCTGTATAAGGGTGAAAGGGAAATGAACAATTTTTCAAATATCGCTGTGATTGGCGCGGGTATTGTGGGGGCATCAATCGCATTTCACCTGGCGAGGCGCGGTGCGAAGGTCACGCTGATTGATGTGGGTGAACCCAGGAAGAAATCAGCTATTCAGCCGGCAACGGCTGTATCTTTTGCATGGATGAATGCACGCGATAAAAATCCCAGACATTATCACCTTTTCAACCGGCGCTCGCTGGATATGTGGGCGCGATTTGTCGAGCGACTGGGCATACCGCAAAGCGCGACATGGGGCGGTGAATTGCGGTGGGCATCTACGGATGATGGGGCGCGGGAAATTGTGAAGCGCGCGGGCGTTTTGCAGTCTTGGGGATATCCCATCCGTCTGTTGAATGGGGAGGAGGTTGAATCATTGGAGCCGGGTTTGACGCCCGGCGTTGTGACGGCAGCTTCTTATACGGATATAGAAGGACACGCAGATACAGGGGCTGTTGTTCGGGCATGTGTCGAACGGTTAAAGGAATGGGGCGCGGATATTTTTTGGGGGACACACGTCACAGGGCTGGCGCGTTCGGGGGCAGATATAGCGGCTGTGGTGACGGACAGGGGAGAGATTGCGTGTGATGCAGTTGTGCTTGCAGGGGGTGCAGATACAGCAAGTCTCGCGGCAATGGCAGATGTTGATGTGCCTGTGTATTACACGTTTGGATGTACGATTTTGACAGAGCCTGTGCCGCCTGTTTTTGAAAACGCATCGGTGGTGCATTCGCCCCGCGATTGTCCTCCGCAGACCAATTTCAGGCAGTTGCCCAATGGTTCGGTGATGCTTCACGGAGGGGCGCACGGTCGGGTGTACGATGGTGGTTCGCTTGGGCAGGATGATCGAGAAGTGCAGCGGGTGGTCGATGCTGTGGCGCGTTTTTTGCCTGCGATTGAAGGCGTGCCCGTGCGCGAGGTCCGGCGCGGGCGCCGTCCTGTTCCTGAGGACGGACACCCGATTCTCGGATTTTCCAAACGGGTTCCAAATCTCTATTTGTCTGTGACACACAGCGGGGTTACGCTCGCGCCTTTAATTGGCGAATGCGCGGCGATTGAGATTTTGGATGGTGCTCGAATAGATTTTTTGAGACGCTATCGCCTCGAGCGGTTTTTACAGTGATTCCTCACATATCCGATATCTGAACCACTTCGCCCGTTTCTATTGAGCGGTTGACGGCCATGACGATTTCTTGTGTTTTGACGGCATCGGCATACGTGGTTTTGAGTGCGGAGTCGTCGCCTTTTCTCACGGCATCTATAAAGTCATTGTCCATGTCTTGCCAGTAATCGTTTTGCACTTCGACCCGTTCTGAATTGCCATTTTGAATGATGGTGATGGATCTGCGCTCGCGATATTCGATGTTCATGTCTTTGGTGAAGATGTCAATGCCGCCTCTGCCTCGTCCTCCCGATAGAAAACACGCTGAGAAGATGGTGGCGGCCAGACCATTTTCAAAAACGAGCGTGGCTGCGCTGCTATCTTCGATGTTATAGTCGGGCACGTCGGTCATTAAGCCCGTGCGCCCTGCCGCATAGACGGATTTTACTTCGCCAAAGAGATACCGCGTCATATCGGTGACGTGAATGGTTTGCTCAACGGCCTGGCCACCCGACATTT
Source organism: Gemmatimonadota bacterium (assembly GCA_026706845.1). Taxonomy (NCBI): domain Bacteria; kingdom Pseudomonadati; phylum Gemmatimonadota; species Gemmatimonadota bacterium. Next base: position 42,059 of record JAPOXY010000037.1, on the reverse strand, counting down.
CTTTGCGCCGCCACCAGGGTACTTGCGGCATTCCTCCCATCCAGTATCCCATTGCCAGGCCAACGGGGCGATCTTTGAGCAGGTCTTTTGTCTGTGCGATAATGTCTAAATAGCGTCCTTGAAATCCAACGCACGATACGACGTTGTTTTTGCGAATGGCGGCATCGACTTCGCGGGCTTTTTCCATTGTGACAGATACGGGTTTTTCCACGAAGAGGGCTATGCCTTTTTCAGCGGCCATGATTTCCTGCTCTTCGTGTGCAAAGGGCGGAATGCATACGTATAGCGCGTCCATTTCTTCGTTTTCGAGCATTGTTTTGTAATCTGTATAGACCGTCGCATTCCATTCTTCGGCGGCTTCTGCGACGCGGTCTTTTTCGAGGTCACACATTGCCACCACCTCTACGTCATCCATATTTTTGAGATGTTTTCGGTGGGGGCGCGATATGCCGCCAGTTCCGATAAATCCTACTTTTACAGCCATTTTTTTCCTTTCTGTAAAGTCCTAAAAACTATGGATAGACAGAATTATACCGTCTATCCATAGTTGAATCGGGAGAAATGAACTGGAACGATTATTTATCCAGTGTCTTTTTTAATTCGAGAATCGATTGTTCCAGTTGTTTCATCGCTTCGCCCGCGGTTGTCCAATCCCATTTTTGAAGCGATTCCCGCACGCGCTGGAATTGCATATCTGCTTCTGATGCCAAATCTGCTGCGGTGCGTTCAGCGGGTTGTTCTGATGTGGTCGCGGGTGTTTCTTCGGAACCTGGAGATTTCAGGGTTTTCCCCGCACCAGAGCCAAACAATTCGTTGAGGGCATCTTCAAATGTATCGCGCATGATGACCTGTCCACCAAATGCGACGATCACTTGCTTGAGTTCGGGGATGGCCGTGCTCTGCTGGAGTTGACGCGGTGGTTGTCCCTGCTGCGGCTGTCCACCGCCTTCGCCTTCAAAGCCCTGTTGTTGGAATTGCTCGGATTCCTGGCGAGCTTGAAGGTAGATGGGTTCAACGTACAGGAAAGATGATTCGATGGGTACGGCCAAAAGGTTGCCGCGAATGACTTCGGAGCCGCCTTGTCCCCACAGGGTGAGTTGGCTCGATATATCTGGCTGCTGATCGATGCGGGCTTCGAGTTGCATGGGACCGAAGATGAGTTTTTCTTTCGGCAGGAGATAGACCAGCAAGTCACCGTAGTTTTCCCCGTCGCATCGCGCGGCAAGCCAGCCGATCATGTTGTCCTTTTGGGCGGGTGTGAAGGGCACGAGCAGCAGAAATTCTTCGCGTTGTTCGCCGGGGAATTTGACGATGATATAGTACGGTTCCATCGGCTGTGTGCGGTCGTTTTGGCCATAGATTTCATTTGGGATTTCCCACAGGTCTTCCTGGTTGTAAAACACCTGCACTTCCTGCATGTGATATTCGCGATACATCGTCGCTTGAATGCGGAAGAGGTCAACGGGATACCGCACATGGGCGCGCAAATCAGCAGGCATGGTGTCAATTGATTTGAACAGGGTGGGGAATATCGCGGCATAAGCGGCAATCACGGGTTCATCTTCGGCTTGATAAAAGGTGACAGAACCGTGATAAGCATCCATGACAACCTTGACCGAATTGCGGATGTAGTTGATCTGCGACCGGCCCATGCGTTTGGAATAGGGATACATGTTGGTGGTTGTGTACGCATCTAAGATCCAGTACAGACGGCCTTCTGAGATAACGAGATAGGGATCCGAGTCGAAGAAGAGGAAAGGCGCGATCTCGCGTGCGCGTTGGGCGATTTGCCGGTGGTACATGATTTTGCTTTCGGATAGGATGTAGCTACTCAAGAGCAAATTGGGATCCATCATGCGAATGGTAAATGCCAGACGGTTGATGAAACTGCCCATGGGTACCCCGCCATTGCCTTCGTAGGTGGTAAACGCATTGCCATCGCGCTGGGGATAGTCAAATTCTTCGGCACTGGTTTTGACGACCACGTTGCCGTAGGTGCGTTCGCCATAGTAGATTTCTGGGCGAGAAATCTGTAGCTCTGCTGCGTCGGTCACTGGGGGAATATCCTTGACCATAAACTCTGGCAAGCCCTCGGGCGTGACTTGCGTAACCGGGCTCATGGCAACCCCATATCCGTGTGTATATTGCAGGGTTTCGTTGACCCAGTTGCGCGCCTGAGCAGGCAGGCGATTGGTGTCGAGTTCGCGCCCCGAGAGCATGACCTGTCGATATACGCCATCGATGGTGTAGCGATCCACGTCAACGCTGGGAAAGACATAATAGGGACGAATTTCCTGAACCTGCTGATAGGTTTGCACCATTGGGCGCTCGTCCCAGATGCGGATGTTGCGAATGGTCAAAGGATTGGCGGCAATGTCCGCTGCGGTGAGGTTCTCGGATGCCTCAAAGGGTTGTTCCACAATCCTGTCGAGGGCGTATGCTTTTCGCGTAAAGTCGATGTTATTCTTGATATAGGGGGTTTCGCGCTGGAGTTCGGTGGGATCTACGATGAGTTTTTGCACAATTGCACCCGGAATACTGCCCAGCCCGATGGTGCCAATGAGAAAGACGCCAACACCGATGAGGAGTGGGCGCGCTTCACGCGATTTGATATTTCGCAAGAGCATGATGCCAGTTGCGACAAAGGCAATGATGAGGATCCAATATATCCAGCGTTGGACGTTGACATCGACAAATCCCGCACCGAAAAAGACGTCGCCCGGAGAATAGAGCAAGCCGTAGATTTTGAGGTAATAATTGATAGCCGAAAACAGCAAGAATAGCCCGGCAAGGGCAGACAGGTGTGCGACGGGGCGCGGCATGACTTGAATGCGCTCCTGCAAGCTAATACCGCCTGTGGCCATGTAAATGACCCCTGATGCCAGGGCCGATACGATTACTGTGCCGATGAGAAAACCGACTGTAAACTGGTAAAAGGGCAAATCAAAGACATAAAATCCAACGTCGCGCCCAAAGATGGGATCGGAAGTGCCAAATGATCCGCCGTACCAGTAACGCAACAGGGTGGGCCATTGTGAGGAGCCGACATTGCCCATAATGAGGACGAGGACAGCGGCGATTAACAGATAACCGGTATTTGAGCGCAACAGGCTTGCGCCGGGCATTTCACCTTCGTAAAGCGAGGCGTCTGCTTCGAGCGCGGAGCGGGTGAATCGACCGACATAATGAAGGTTGATACCAATGACTACAGCGGCAATTAGACCGTAAAATATGCCGGATAGGAAACGCGCTTTCAGGGTGGTCCAGAAGACAGCCTGAAAATCGAGGCTCGAGAACCACAGCCAGTCGGTATAATAGGATGATAACCACGCGAACCCGATGACAATGACAAATATGGTTGGGATTAAAAACTTGCGTTGCATAAATATGTCCTCTGTAAAAATAGCTCGAAGAACTATTAAGCCAAATGCGACAACGGATAATTTCGGGATGTTAAGTAAAGTAAAAAAGAATCATTTGTCACTTAAAAACAAAAGCGATTAGCGGTTAGCGTCACAGACATTCAATATCTTCGGCGTCATCGGGCACCGGGACGGTGTCGGGCAAGGTGGGTTGAATGGTCTGCCCCCAGCGGGTAATCAGGCGTATGTCGCGGTCGATATCCGCGCATTCTCTGAGTACATACTCGGGATCCCACTGTTCAAAAATGCGGGATATGAGGTGGTCGCGGATGTCTTCATAATTGGGATCGCTGCCCAGATCGTGCATTTCTTCGGGATCGTCTTCGAGGTTGTAGAGGACGGGTGCAGTATCGTCGTGATATGTGTAACATTTCCAGGGTCCAGTTCGAATCATACACGAGGGTGTGCGTTCTATCCCCAGGTGTTCACTGAATGTTTCGTTGGGGTGATCGCCAGCATCGCGCCCCGCAAGCAGCGGCCAGAGCGAGTGTCCGTGAATGTCCGGCAGGGGATTTCCATCTGCCATGTCGAGTAGCGTGGGACCAATGTCCATCAGATTACATATCTGGTTGTTTTCCGTATTTGATGCGATCACGCCTGGAAGGCTTGCGATGAGGGGGACGCCGACAGACCCTTCGTAATAACTGCTTTTCCACCAGCAGCCGTGTTCTCCGGACATTTCGCCGTGGTCCGAGCAATAAATGACCAGAGTATTGCGGTCGAGGCCCGTTTCTCGCAGGGTCTGGAGGATGTGCCCGATTTGTATGTCGAGGTATTCGCACATGCCAAAATAAGCGGCACGGGCAACGCGGATGCGTTCTTCGTCGAGGGGGGGATAGAGGCCGCGAAGCTGTTTGAATTTGCGAATGGCTGCGGGTTCATTGGGCGTGTGCTGGGGGATATCGACGCGGTCGTAATAATAATCAAAAAGCTCTTTGTGTGCGATGAAGGGACAGTGGGGCAAGAGAAATCCCGCCACGGCAGCAAAGGGTCGGTCGCCGGGATTTTCCGCTTTGTCGCGCAAATACGCGCTGGTTCTTTCCGCGACCATTTCGTCAAAGACGTGATACGAGCCATACCCCCGCCCGGCAACTTCGACGGCCGTGCGATTTTGTCCGGTGGTCGCCGTTGAAATGCTTTTGAAGAGGGGCGCGCCCTGCCTGTTTGCACCCGGATGTGTGGCACCGTATTCGCCGAAGGGACGGTTTTCAAAGCCGTGTCGCTGGTCTTGTCCGTTGAAGTGCATCCGCCCAATAAGCGATGTTTTATACCCGGCCAATCCCATGGCATGTGCCCAGGTGGGAATGCCCGAATGCAGCAGGTGATTGTTGTTCCACACGCGGTTGGCCGAAGGCATGCGACACGTCATAAATGACATGCGGCTGGGCACGCAAACGGGTGAGGCGCAATACGCGCTTGTGAAGCGCATACCGTTTTCTGATAGTTGGTCGAGATGGGGTGTGCGTACAAGGGGGTCGCCATAAGCACCAATGTGATACTTGCTGTGCTGATCGGAGATCATCAGGAGAATATTGTATTTCATGTGGATCCTCGAATGTTAAGGTGTTAACTATTTGCGCGTTGTGAGAAGCGTGATAATCCCAATCGCGCCAAAGATCGCATTTGCCCCCCAGGCACCCCATTCAGGAGGTAGCACATCGTTCCAACCCATGGCGCGCCCGAGTTGAATGCACCCGTAAAATGCAAAGCAAATCAGCAAACACATGCCAATTTGGATGGGGCGTCCCGTCCGCTGCATGCGAGAGGCCAGGGGAAGGCCAAAGAGGGCGATCACGAAGTTCGCAAATGGAAATGCCAAACGCATGTGAAGCGCTACAGATTCTCGAAGTGTCTGGCTGCCGTTGCGCGTTTTGCGATGGATAAAATCCATCAGTTCCGAATACGTCATCTGATCTTCGGGCACGACATCGCGTATGAGGTCTTCGGGTGTTAGTGTTACATCTTTTGCTGCCCACACGCGAAATGTGCGATAAAATTCTTTTCCATCTGAAAATACGCGCCGATCTCCATTCATAAAATGCCATTCTGCGGCGGCCCAAACGACTTCTTCCGCGCGAACGCGCTCTGCGAGTGCCCCGCCTTCATATTTGTCGAGTATTACCTGCCGGCCCTTCATGGCCTGGGCATCGTATTCTCTCATTGACAAAATACGCCTGCCCGTATCTCGCAGCGCGATTCGCACGCGGATGGACTGAGGTCCAACTGCTGATCGACGCGGTTGCTCGATTTTAGATCGCGCCCGATTTGCTCTCGGCACGACCTGATCGGCCATTGTAGCGGCCAAAATAC